>CADBUA010000241.1 GCA_902797665.1 uncultured Lachnospiraceae bacterium
CTCGACCAGATTTTCCCAGTCAAGCGTATGGGCCCGGCGTCGAGGAGGCTGGCGATAGAAAAGTGCCGATTTCTCGGCATCTTTGGGGGTGGCACAGAAAAAGGCCCAAACATGCAACGCCCCCTGACAGCCAAATACAGTATTTAAAAACAGTGTGTATGATTGCAGTAAGACTGATAAAGTTAAAATAATTTATGATTAAAATAGAAATTAACCAAAAAACATTTAATGAATTCTTATACACTAGATCGAATCAAAAAGGAGCCTATTTGGACGCTGAATGACACAGGCGCTCTGATGCCTTTTTTGTCCCCCAGAATGCCCAAAACGCCATGAAAACAAAGAGCCAGGCGCATTCGTAACTGCTGCCTGATCGCTGGGTCTGCTTTCCCAGTGCTTGCAAAAAGACTGGTCCTTTAGTATAGTTGACGGGACTTTTCGTAACTGTTCAGTCCGCTTTGGCCACATGTCGCCAAGCGAGGTATTGAAGTTCAAAAGCAAAGGCCGCTTTCAATGCGGGCGTAGGAGCCTCAGCCCGGCCGAATGCCTGCAGGAGCTTGCGACTGGACAGGTACGACTTTTACAGAGACGCTTCTGCCTTTGCCCGGCAGGGCTGATAATAAAGGAAGTGGTTTGATTTATGGCACAGGAAGTCAGAATCGCGCTGGACGCGATGGGAGGGGATCACGCCCCCGCTGAGATCGTCCAAGGCGCTGTGAATGCTGTGCGTCATCAGGAAGGCCTCCGGATTACCCTGGTCGGGATTGAGGACCAGGTGAGGGCGGCACTGGATGCGGCTAAGAAGGAGGGGGAGGAGCTCCCTGGCTGGAGAGAGCGGATTGACATCCGGAACGCGACGGAGGTGATCGGCACAGCGGAGCATCCGGTGGAAGCGGTGCGCCGGAAGAAGGATTCCTCCATTGTTGTAGCGCTTCAGATGGTCAGGAAGGGCGAGGCGGATGCTTTCGCTTCTTCCGGCAATTCCGGGGCGGTACTGGTGGGTGCGCAGGGTATCATCGGCAGAATCCGGGGGGTTCAGAGACCGCCCTTCGCGACGCTGATGCCGACAAAGACCGGAGTGCTGTGTCTTTTAGATGCCGGCGCGAACGTCGACTCGAGGCCGGAGCACCTCTGTCAGTGGGCCAGGCTTGGCACAATTTACATGCAGAGTGTTCTGGGAACTCAGAATCCGAAAGTCGGCATTGTCAATATCGGGGCGGAGTCTGAGAAAGGCAATGAACTCGTCAAGAGCACCTATCCCCTCCTTGAGGAGATGGGAAAGCGGGGGGAGATCAACTTCACCGGGAGCCTGGAAGCGAGAGATATCCCGGCGGGAAATGTGGATATCGCCATCTGTGATGGTTTTGTCGGCAACGTGATTCTGAAGATGTACGAGGGCTCCGCCAAGGTGCTGCTTTCGGAAATCAAGGGGGCACTCCTCAGCAGCATCCTGTCCAGGATCGGAGCGCTTCTGATTAAGCCATCGCTCAGGAGTACCCTGAAGAAGTTTGACGGGAGCCGCTACGGCGGTGCTCCGATGCTGGGCCTGAAGGGCCTTGTTGTCAAGATGCACGGTTCCGCCGGAGCTGTGGAAGTTGAGCGGGCCATGGAGCAGTGCGTCCAGTACTATCGGCAGGAGATCGCGGAAAAGATTACAGCATACGCCGCTGAGGAGAAGGTCCGGCAGGATCTCCAGAGAAAGCAGGAAAAAGCAGCAGCTGAAACGGAAAAATCAGAATGAAGACGCGCGCCTCTTTGCGGGGTATATGCGCATAGAGATCGGGAAAGGATAGAGAGATGGAGTTTGAAAAACTGCAGCAGATTATTGCGGATGTCCTGAGTGTGGACCTCGATGAGATCAAGCCGGAGACCACCTTCAAAGATGACCTGGGGGCAGACAGCCTGGATGTGTATCAGATCGTCATGGCTGTGGAGGAGGAGTTTGGCATTGAGATCCCCACGGAAAATGCCTCGGCCATCACAACTGTCGGGGACGCGGTCAGCGCCATCAAGGCAGCGGTCGGCTGAGAGGGAAATCAGGGGTCGGTCTGGCGGAAGCGCGCAGCACGAAAGCTGCCGCGAGCTTTTTTCTGGACGATAATCCTTTATGCGTAGTTTCGCGGGAAAGATAAAAGTGTTTGATGGAGCTGCATCTGTGCGATAGGCGGGCGCAGCTCCCTTTTTTGAAGGGAGGAATCGCTTTTTCATATATGAAGAAAGAACAGGCAAAGAAACGGGAAAACAGACAGAACCCCCAGGAAAAGGAGAGGGATTGGGAGATTGAGAAGAAGGAAGAGGGAAAGCAGCTGGAAAAGCTCCAGCAGCTGATCGGCTATTCCTTCAGCGATCCGAAGCTTTTGAAAAGGGCCATGAGCCACAGTTCCTACGCGAACGAGCACCGGACGGAACATCTGGGCGACAATGAACGCCTGGAATTTCTCGGGGACTCGGTTCTGGAAGTGACGAGTTCTGAGTTCCTCTATCTGGAGTATCCGCATATGCCGGAAGGAGATTTGACGAAGCTCCGCGCGAGTCTCGTCTGTGAGCCGACACTTGCACTATGCGCCAGAGAGCTGGGTCTACCCCGCTACCTGCTTCTGGGAAAAGGGGAAGAGCACACAGGAGGCAGGAGCCGGAGCTCGATTGTCTCTGACGCCATGGAGGCCCTGATCGGGGCCATCTTTCTGGACGGTGGTTTAGACGCCGCCAGGACCTTCGTCCGGACCTATATTCTGACGGACATCGAGCACAAAAAGATGTTCACAGACAGTAAGACAATCCTGCAGGAGGTTGTCCAGCGGGACTTTAAGGATGAGGAAGTGCGCTACGATCTCACCGGGGAAATCGGACCGGACCACGACAAACATTTCTGTGTAGATGTGAAAATCGGCGATCGGTCCCTGGGAGAGGGGGAAGGGACAACCAAGAAGGCGGCAGAGCAGGAGGCTGCCTACCGCGCCCTTCTGGCCCTCAAAAAGAGCGGTGTAAAAATCTAAAGAAGGAACTTTCTGACAGGAATCCATGTATCTGAAAAGCCTAGAAATCCAGGGATTTAAGTCGTTTGCAAACAAGATTGTACTGCAGTTTCACAACGGCATCACCGGGGTCGTCGGACCCAACGGGTCCGGCAAGAGCAACATCTCCGACGCGATCCGCTGGGTCCTCGGAGAGCAGAGCGCGAAGACCCTGCGCGGTGGAAACATGCAGGACGTCATTTTCGCCGGGACGCAGACCCGGCGGCCCATGAGCTACGCCTACGTAGCCATCACGCTGGACAACGGAGACCATGCCCTGCCGGTGGACTACGAGGAGGTAACGGTCTCCCGCAGGCTCTACCGTTCCGGCGAGAGTGAATATATGATCAACCAGTCCTCCTGCCGGATGCGTGATATCCAGGAACTGTTTTTCGACACCGGAATCGGCAAGGAGGGCTACTCTCTGATCGGGCAGGGGCAGGTGGAGAAGATCCTCAATGGCAAGCCCGAGGAGCGGAGGGAACTCTTCGACGAAGCAGCGGGCATTGTCAAGTACAAGCACCGCAAGGCCAGCGCTGTGAAAAAGCTGGAGGAAGAGCAGGCCAACCTGGTCCGCATCAACGACATCCTCGCCGAACTGACCCGGCAGGTGGGGCCCATGAAAAAGCAGGCAGAGACGGCCAGGGCCTTTCTGTCGAAGCGGGATGAACTGAAGCGCTATGATGCCAACCTTTTCCTGATCGAGAGCGCCAAATTTGAGACAACCATCAGTGAATCGACTGAGCGCCTGGATCAGGCCAAGGCTGAGATGAAGGAGACAGAGGAGGCTCTGTCAAACGCGAAGACCCGCTATGAGGCGCTGGAAGGGGAGATTTCCAGGGCGCAGAGCGAGATCTCAAAGGCGACCAGCGATGAGACGGCCTCCAGGCTTCAGGTCCAGGAGTTCGAGAGCCAGATTACCCGTCTGACGGATCAGATCAGCACCCTTGATGGCAGCGATGAAAACCTCAGAGCCCGGAGCGAGACCGCGGCGCGGGAGCTTTCCCAGAGAAAGCTGCAGCTTGAGAGCTCCAGGAAACGTCTGACAGAGCTCGAGAGCTCCAAGAGCACAGGCCAGGAGGACATCAAAAAGGAACAGGAGCTTCAGGATCAGCTCCAGAAGGAGATCGCGGAGATTCAGTCCGTGATCGACCAGGAGAAGGGAGAGATCATCCGGATTCTGAACGAGCGGTCCAGCATCCGGTCCGGAAGCGAGCGCCAAAAGGCCATGCTGGAACAGCTGTCCCTCCGGGAGTCCCAGCTGAACTCCAGGGAGCTCACCCTGAAAAGCACCGAGAAGGAGGAGAATGCCTCCCGGGAAGGCCTGAGGGGGGAGAAAAAGAGCAAAGAGACCGAGGTAGAGGACCTGAAGAGCCGCATGCAGCGTCTGAAGGTGGAGCTGGAGGAGGCCCAGGATGCTTTCCAGAACGGGCAGAAAAGTCTGGAAGGTCTCCGGGGAGAAGTACAGCGGGAATCCGCCCGCTATGATACCCTGACTGCCATCACAGAGCGCTATGAGGGCTACGGTGGCTCTATCCGCCGCGTTATGGAACAGAAATCCAGAATCCCGGGCATTCTCGGGGTCGTTGCCGACCTGATCCAGACATCCAAAAAGTATGAACTGGCGGTGGAGACGGCACTGGGCGGCAGCATCCAGAATATCGTCACCGACAACGAAGACACGGCCAAGCGCATGATCGCCTTCCTGAAGGAGAACCGCTTTGGACGCGCAACTTTCCTGCCGCTTACCGCCATGCAGGGAAAGCCCTTCGGGCAGAAAGAGGTGCTGAGCGAGAACGGGGCCATTGGGCTGGCTTCCAGCCTGGTGCGCTTTGACTCCATGTACGCGGGGCTGGTGGACTACCTCCTCGGCCGCACCGTTGTTGTAGACAGCATCGACCATGCGGTGCTGATCGCGAGGAAGTACCACTATTCCCTCCGGCTGGTAACAGTGGAGGGAGAACTTCTCTCGCCAGGCGGTTCCATGGCCGGTGGTGCTTTCAAGTCCCAGAGTAATCTCCTGGGCAGAAGGCGGGAGATTGAGGAACTGGCAAAGCAGCTGGGGAAAAAGCGGGATGCGCTGGACAAGCTCGAAAAAGAGGTGGAAGAGGCCCATACCCAGAGAAATACCCTCAGGGATGAGATCGCGGCGGTGTCCGGCCTCATCGAGAAAAACCGCTACGGCATTGGAACCCTGGACGTAGAGATGAAAAACCTCGAGGGAAAGATCGAGGAGACGCAGAACGCGTTTGCCGCTCTGAGAAAAGAGCGGGCGGAGATCGAACGGGAGCGGGAGAGTATCCTGAAGCTTGAGGGTGAAGCCCGGGAGCGCCTGGCAAAGTCCGGGGAAGCCGAGCAGGCTGCCAATGAGCGGATCTCTGAAGCGTCTGAGAAGCTGGGAAGTCTCAGCAAAGAGGCACAGGATAGCGCAGGGCGGCTGACCGCGATGCATGTGGACATGGCCGGCGCCTCCCAGGAGAGAAACTTTGTCAGTCAGAACATCACCCGCCTGACGGAGGAGATTTCGCGCTACGAGGAGGAGCAGGAAAGCATCCGGGAAGCCTTCCGGGAAAACGAGGGAGCAAGGGCAGATAAACAGGAGGAAATCACCCTCCTTCGGGGGAAGATCAGCTCCGAGAAAGAGGCTGGGGACAGGATCCGGGAAGACCTTCATCGACTCGGCGAAGAGAAGGCCCAGAGGGAGAAGGAGCAGAAGACCTTTTTCGAAAAGCGGGAGGAACTTGCCGGGAGGAACTCTCTTCTCGACAAGGAAGTGTTCCGCCTGGAGGAGCAGCTGGAGAAGGCCAGGGAATCCCTGGAGAAGGGCCGGACTTATCTCTGGGAGGAGTATGAGCTGACGGCAATTGCCTGCCGGGCACTTCGGGAGGAGGAACTGGGCTCTGTGACCGCCATCCGGAAAAGGATCGGCGTTCTCCGGACGGAGATCAAAAACCTGGGACCTGTCAATGTCAACGCCATCGAGGAATTCAAGGAGCTTGACGAACGGCACACCTTTCTGAAGGGGCAGCACGACGATCTGGTGAAATCGGCCGCGGACCTGGAAAAGATCATAGAGGAGCTTGACGAGGGCATGCGGACGCGCTTCCAGGAACAGTTTCTGCTGATCCAGAGGGAGTTTGACCATACCTTCCGCGCTCTTTTCGGCGGCGGAAAAGGCACGCTGGAGCTCGTGGAGGGGGAGGACATCCTGGAGGCCGGGATCCGTGTCATTGCACAGCCGCCTGGTAAGAAACTCCAGAACATGATGCAGCTCTCCGGCGGTGAGAAATCCCTGACGGCCATCGCGCTGCTTTTCGCGATTCAGAACCTGAAGCCCTCGCCCTTCTGCCTGCTTGACGAGATCGAGTCGGCGCTGGACGAGAACAACGTGGACCGCTACGCGAAGTACCTGAGCAAGCTGACAAAACATACTCAGTTCATCATCATCACCCATCGGCGCGGCTCCATGGCTGCCGCGGACCGGCTTTACGGCATCACCATGCAGGAGAAGGGCGTCTCCGCTCTGGTTTCCGTGGATCTGGTTCAGGATGACCTGACCTGAAGCACCTGATCTTTCCCCGGGACGGCCTGACAGATCCGATCGCTTTCATACCCGCGGGCGTGAAAAGCTGCAAAGCAGGGCGCGAGCGGGCATATACCGGCGATGCTGGATCCTTTTTTGCTTCCCGGGAAGAAGAGATCAGAAGAGATCAAAAAATCAGAAGAGATCAAAAAATCAAAAGAGATCAAAAGAAACCGAGATAGAAGAAGATAAAGAAAAATAAAGACAGGCAGGAAACAGGAAATAGAAAAGACAAGAGAAGTATAGTATAAGACAAAAAATAAATAAAATAATATAAGAAAATAATATATAATATAAGAATAAAACAAAGAAGAGAAAACAAAAGGAGGAGGCATGGCAGAGAAGGAAAAGAAGAAAGGCTTTTTCAAACGGTTGGTCGAGGGACTGTCCAAGACCAGGAAGAACACAGTGACCCAGGTGGATGACGCCCTCAGTGGCTATACCAGCATCGATGACGACTTTTATGACGCGATCGAAGAGATCCTGATCATGGGAGATCTGGGCATCACAGCCACCAGCGCCATCCTCGACAAGCTCAAGGCAGGGGTGAAGGAGCAGCACATCAAAAAGCCTGCCCAGTGCAAGGAACTGCTGATTCAGAGCATCAAGGACGAGGTCAGCGTCGGGGAGGCCGACTACCGTTTTGAGCGGGAGAAGAGTGTGATCCTGGTGGTCGGTGTGAACGGCGTTGGCAAGACCACCTCCATCGGTAAGCTGGCGGGACTTTTCAAGGAGGATGGGAAGAAGGTTATCCTGGCCGCTGCCGATACGTTCCGTGCCGCCGCCGGTGAGCAGCTGAATGAATGGGCGACGAAGGCAGGCGTGGATCTCATCGGGGCCCAGGAAGGTTCCGATCCGGCTTCGGTGGTCTATGACGCCATCGCGGCGGCCAAGGCCCGGAAGGCTGACATCCTTCTGATCGACACCGCCGGACGTCTGCACAATAAGAAGAATCTGATGAATGAGCTTGGCAAGATCAACCGCATCATCGACCGGGAGTACCCGGAGGCGGTCAAAGAGACGCTGGTGGTTCTGGACGGGACCACCGGGCAGAATGCCCTGACCCAGGCCAGGGTCTTCCAGGAGGTCACCCAGGTCACGGGGATCATCCTGACCAAGCTCGACGGGACCGCCAAGGGCGGCATCGCTGTGGCGATTCACTCGGAGCTCGGCATCCCAGTGAAATACATCGGGGTTGGAGAGCGGATCGATGATCTGCAGAAGTTCAACGCAGAGGACTTTGTAAATGCGCTCTTTGATGTGAAAATGGACGCGTAAATCCGAGATTGTGATCTGGTGCCTGAGGCAGCTTTCTGCCTCAGGCACTTCTGTTCCGCGGACAGGGCAGGTTTTTCCCGAAAAGTGGGAGAAGAGGCCCGAGCCTACCGATGTATCCCGACGGGGAGAAAATCGAAAGTGACCGATTGTCAGATCAGGATGCGGAGCTTTCGGGCCCACCGGAGTGATCCCCTGGCGTGAGAATCTGAAAATACTGCCTGGACGAATGCCCGTGCGCAGAGAAGCAGCCGCAAAGTCTTTTCTGGACTCAGGTCTGGACCGCGAAGATCTGACAAATCCGAATGCCTAGAGGAGCTTGCGACTGGACAGCTACAAGTAAAGGAAACAGGAAATACGATGTCAAAAAGAAGAGCCGTCATACTGGACATGACGGAGGGAAACGCGGTCAGGAAGATTCTGACCTACGCCATCCCCCTTTTTATCGGAAACATCTTTCAGCAGGTGTATGCCATGATTGATACCATGACCGCCGGCTACTGCCTGGGCGATCAGGCCATTGCCGCCATTGGCGCGGGATCCGCGCTCTACGGCCTGGTGCTTGATCTGGCCTGGGGGCTGAACAGTGGCTTTGCCCTGGTGGTAACCCGGGCTTTCGGGGCGCACGAGCGGGAGAAGCTCCGATCCTGTATCGGGACGATGATGGTGCTGGACGTGCTGATCGCCCTGGGCCTGACAATCCCGGCCCTGGTCTTTCTGCCCAGGCTGATGCGTCTTTTGAACACGCCTGACAGGATCCATGATCAGGCCTTCCGCTATATGTTCGTGATTATTGCCGGGATGCTGGCAACGATCCTCTACAACATGTTCGCGGGAATCCTCCGGGCCTTCGGCAACAGCAGGACACCCTTGTATTTTCTGATCCTGTCCAGCCTCATGAACATCGCGCTGGACCTTCTCTTTGTAGCCGTTCTCGGGATGGGCGTTGGAGGCGCGGCCCTGGCGACCATTGTCGCCCAGGGCTTCTCCGGTCTTCTCACGGGCATTTATGCCTACCACAGCTATGGAGAGATGATGCCCGGACTGTCAGACTTTCATCTGGAGAGAAAGCAAACCCTGGAGATGCTTTCCACCGGCAGCGCCATGGCCTTCATGTACAGTGTGGTCTCTCTGGGATCTGTTCTTCTCCAGGGGGCGACCAATGCCCTGGGAGAGGAGATCATTGCCGCTCAGACCGCTTCCCGCCGGATCATCATGATCCTGAATCAGCCCCTTGGCACCCTCATGGATGCCGCGGGCACCTTCACCGCCCAGAACTGGGGCGCAAAGAAGAAACGCCGCATCCGGGAGACGCTGCGGAAGGTGATGGGACTGGAGATTGCCTGGGGGCTGATCGCCTGCCTGATCGTGTACCTGGCAGGGAGACTGCTGGTTCAGTTCACCACAGGGACAAGCAACCCGGAGATTCTGAAGAACGCAGTCATGAGCCTCCGGATCCATCTGCCTCTCTTTCCTGTTCTGGGGGTGCTTTTGGCCATGCGGGTCTCCATGCAGAGCATTGGGCAGAAGATCGCTCCAGTGTGTTCGAGCCTGATCGAGCTTTTTATGAAGGTTCTGTCCTCCCTCTGGCTCATCCCCGCTATCGGCTTTCCTGGCACCTGCGTGACAGAGCCTGTGACCTGGGTGCTGATGACTGCTTTCCTGACCACGGTCTACTTGAAAAAGACCCGGAAGGTGCTGGAAGAATAAGGGCATCCCTTCCGGGGGAGCAGC
>CADBUA010000242.1 GCA_902797665.1 uncultured Lachnospiraceae bacterium
CGAAACAGAAAAGGACCTGGGAAGCTCCGAAAATCGCGATGTCTTTTTCACCGCTGCTTGATTTCTGCCGCGATCAGATGAAGACGATCCTGCTTGCCCTTTCAGCCCTGCTGGCGGTTCTGGCCCTGGTGCTTCTGTCGCCGAGGATTCTGCATTCGAGCAGCATGGACAATACCGAGATCACGGCGGATGAGGGCTTAAACATCCGGGTCAGGCAGCAGCCCAAAACCTGGGTGGACTCCGGGAATGTCGTTCTCTCCATCGGGGCACCTGAGACCATCAAAACGATCCTGGTGAATGGACAGAGCGTTGGTTTTACCGGCGATAAGAGTTGTGAGCTTGCCATCACCGCCACATCCTCCAGGCTGCACGTCCTCGTTGCTTCCGCGGACAAGGAACGAAGCGCTGTGGTAAAGCTGGCTTACGTGGATTCCGAACCGCCTGTGGTCAATGTATCGGAGGCAGGCGGCCTGGTTACTCTGTCAGGCCAGGATGATTCATCCGGAACGAGTGCCATCTATTATGGAACCACGGTTGGACTCTCAGAGGTCCCGGAATATCATGAGTACACGGAGCCTTTCAGCCAGCCGGAAGAAAACGTTCTGGTCTCCTACTATGCGGTGGACAAGGCTGGAAACAAGTCTGTTCCGGTTACCAGCAAGCTGATTGAGGCAAAGTCCATCAGCTTTGACCGCACTGTCTACAACATCTATCCGGACAGCACGATCCGGCTGAATCTGAGAATTACGCCGGAAGATGCTTTCTGCAACAACCTGAAGATCACATCGTCGGACGAGTCCGTGGTCGAGGTCACAAATGGAACACTCCACGCGGTCAGGGAGGGAGAGGCAGACGTCACGGCCTCCGCGGATGGACTTGAGAGTGTGTCCTGCCACGTGATTGTGTCGACCTCCCGGAGGGTGACACTCTCGATGATCGGGGACTGCACGCTGGGGACGGATGTCAATTTCAGTCCGATGAACAGCTTCACGGCTTACCAGAACATGTATGGAAACCAGTATTTCTTTGAGAAGGTCCGGCGGATTCTGGAGGCGGACGATGGAACTTTTGCGAACCTGGAAGGGACGCTGACGACAGCTGACACCCGGGCAAACAAGACATTTGCCTTCCGGGGAGACCCCTCCTACACAGACATCCTGAAAGACGGTTCTGTGGAAGTCGTAACCCTGGCCAACAACCACTCCAGCGACTATGGCGAGCAGAGCCTGCTTGACACCGAGCAGAACCTGACGGATGCCGGGATTGCCTGGTGCAAGGGGGATACCATCGCCTATCAGGATTTGAATGGTGTCAATTGTGCCTTCATCGGGATCTATGCCCTGGAGAATGGCCTGGAGACACTGGAACAGGTGAAGAGCAGCGTGAAGGAAGCCAAGGGAGCAGGGGCGGAGGTGATCGTTGTCGCTTTCCACTGGGGAGCGGAGCTCGTCTCTGACATCAGCGATGACCAGAAGACCCTGGCGCACACGGCGATCGATGAGGGAGCCACCCTGGTTGTGGGACATCACCCGCACATCCTGGGCGGGATCGAGACCTACAAGAACAGGTACATCGTCTACAGCCTGGCAAACTTCTGCTTCGGCGGAAGCGCCTCCCCAAGCTCCTATGACACGATCATCTTCCAGCAGACCTTCACGGTGAACGCCGCGGGGGTGGAAGAGAATGACGATATCGCGATCATTCCGTGCCATACCAGCTCGATCAACGGATCCAACAACTACCAGCCGACTCCGGTTACCGGGGAGGAAGCCACATCGATCATGACCACCATCGATCAGATTTCCGCAGTATTTGCCCAGAGCTACAGTCAGTACATGCTGGACGGCACGACGATCGAGTAAGCTGAGAGGGCGGAGGATGAAAAGCTGTAGCTGTAAAGTCCGCTTTGGCCGCTTGTCGCCGAGCGAGGCCACACAGCTCAAAAGCAAAGCTGAAAAATCTGAAAGCCGGATCACGCTTCCGAACCTGGAGCTTTTTATGCTTCCTGTTATACCCGTGAGCGCGGGAATTGGGGACCAGATCTGGGCGAGCGGGCATATAGCGGTGAAACACCTGGCATATGCGAATGCTTCCCGGCATAGCAGAAGGGAAAAGAGCAGCAGAGAAGACCAGAGAAAGCAAGAGAAAGCAAGAGAAATCAAGAACGATTCAAAACAGAACGGGAAAGAACAGACTGGAACCGGAGCGGAACCAGACTGGAAAAAAAGGGAGACGGGGGAAAACCCCGTCTCTCCTGTTTTTCAGAGAAATATACGGAAGACTGAGAGATCAAGATCTGGAGGGACAGAGGTCGAAAAATCGCAACTGTCCAGCCTGCCTTGGCCGCTTGTCGCCGAGCCTGGTTATTGAGCGCAAAAGCAAAATCGAATGGAGCGATTCGATCGCCTCAAAGCCGATGCTGAAGCCTGGATGCTATGTGAAAATAATTCAGAAAGAATAATGAATAAAAGCACATAAAATAAAACGGAACAAAGAAGACGATAGAGAATTGAATAATAAATCTCCTTATATAATCTCGATTGCCAGCACACAAAAGTAAAAAGAAGCACATTGATTTGCTTGACATTGAATATAATAACATACAACATAATATACAATAATACGATATAATACACAATAACATAATACAATGCAATACAATACAGCATGATATGATATGAGCCAAAAACGATTATTGAATGCGTAATGAGACTTCTTCGGAGCATCCTGCTCGCGCCCGCCAGAGCAAGGGGAAGGTATCTCAGGATCAGTGCGGGACAAAGCGGCAGGGCAGACTGGACAGGGGACTGTAGCGGATCCATTGCCCTGAAGCGAAGCTGACAGGATGAGCAAAAGGCAAAGAAAAAGACGGATCCGAAGACCCGCCCGAGATGACGCTAAACGTGTCCATTCTCTCTCAAAAAACACATCCAGGTGGTCAAGTGCCTGTGCCTGTGTCAGTGCCAAACGTAAAGGCCTCGTAAAGCTGACATCCAGCATTTACGAGGCCTGACACATCATTCAGTAGCGGAGGGGAGACTTGAACTCTCGACACCGCGGGTATGAACCGCGTGCTCTAGCCAGCTGAGCTACTCCGCCATCTTCTATTGTAGCCGGAAAATCCGATGGGACCTACAGGGCTCGAACCTGTGACCCCCTGCTTGTAAGGCAGATGCTCTCCCAGCTGAGCTAAGATCCCAAACTCTGTCTTTGGCTTTCCGGCGACTGTGTAATCATACAACGGCCAATCTTCCCTGTCAAGGAGAAATTTAAAAAATTGATTCGCCATTCGAGAGGAAGGCATCTGGAATGCCTGGACTGCTTCACCGTTAGCTGCAAGCGCCCAGCTCTTCTTCAGGCATTCGGTTTGCGGCACCTGAAAAGCCTGAACAGCCGACATAGGCTAGGCTGAAAGGGTTTGGCTGAGTGCCTTGAGGGCACGCGAATCCGCTCGCCTGAAAGAATGGAAGATACTCTTCGGCTTTTGCCTCTGGAGCTCTGCCCAGCTTTCATCTGACGAAGACTGCAGGCAGGAACGCTTCCAGCTGCTGGAGGATAAGCCTGGGCGAGTCCTGCTGAAAAGCCCTGAAAGTCAGGATGGAAGGATTCTGCTTTTTCTGCCTGATGCAGACTGAGATATATATCGTAAAAGTTATAGAAAATCTCTTGAATCCGATGGATATTACGGCTATAGTGAAAATAAAAAGGAGGTAGAGGAGCATGAAATGGGGTGACCTGTGCATACAGAACCTGTCACAGAACAATCTGTTCGTCGATGATGCGCATAGGAGCCGTTTCCGGGAGCTTTTGGACTGTTACATCGATAAGCCCTTTTTCTGCAGAGGCTTGTGCAAGTGCATGTTTCTTGCTGCCCTCGACCAGGAACACTTTTTTTTGATTCTGAACGTCCTGAATCAGACCACCATTGAAAAGGACAGAAGTCTGGAATTGATGAAGGAAGAAATCCGTCTCTTCGGGGAGAACGCGGACAGCGAGGGAGAGGAAGGCGATCGGCTGATATTCCGGATGCTGTACTTTTTCCTGAAGAACAAGAGATTTGATCAGAATGATCTGTACTGGCTGCAGGATCGAGCACCAGAGTCGGCTGCCATCATTTGGAGAGGTCTTCAGGCGGCGAAGGTGATCGACGCGATGTCTGAACCTGGATCTCCCGGATCAGAGGAAGGAATCTTATAAGAGGAGCTGTATGGAAAATATACAAAGCCCAGGCCTCTCCCTGAGGGGAGGCGGGGATCAGAGAGAGGAAAGGCCTGCCTGAGAGAGGGAATCACACTCGGGCAGGCCTTTTTCTGTGCAGAATCTTTTTGCTGGAAAGTGACCGAATGTGACTGAATACGGCACTTTCCTGTGAGATGAGCCCTCAGGAGAATCCGCCTTCCAAGAAATCGCTTTGCTGAAAAAGAAAAAGCGAAAAATCTGTCCGAAAAACGAAATTCATCCTCCTTCAGCAGTTCATTTCAGCGTGGAGAATGGACGATTCATATGGAAGAGAGTTCTGCATTGTGGACAGACGGGAGGATGTCCATATGATGCGTCTATTTGGGGGCATTTTTCTATTTGCG
>CADBUA010000243.1 GCA_902797665.1 uncultured Lachnospiraceae bacterium
GGGATTGAAAAGACCAGAATTCCTGCCATGGGCCTTCTCACCGTCCCACGGATTTCATCCCCTTCCCGCAGAAAGTCAGAGCCTGTATTCCCGAACAGATCTTCCGCCTTCTCCTCAAATCCCTCCATGGGAACATAGAAAAAGCGGACCCTGCCGAGGGAAATCCGTCCCTTTTCCGTGAAGGAGAGAAGCAGGCGATCGGGTAAGTCTTTTTCATCCGATCCCAGATAGACCGTATAGTTCTCCCTTCCCAGGGTGTAGGTCTCAGACTTCGTGAGCAGGGTGATCTGCTTCAGAATCCCCTCCGCCGCGAGCTTCATCCGTCCCGCTTTCCCCGGGACAAGCCCCTCGAAAGAGACAAAGCAGGCATAGCCGGCTTTCCGCTCAAAGGGAATCTTCAGTTTTCCCTTGAGATTTCTGACCAGATAAGCCCCCTCCTCTGATGCTTCAATCTTTGAATTCCCTTCAGGGAGTTCTGCCTCGACCGTTATAATCCCGGAGCTCTTCCGGAAATCTTCCGCGCTGCGTATCTTTTCCGAAGAAAGGCCCTCTCTGTCCAAAAGCGCCTCCATGTCTCTATCCTGAAGGACAGCTGCCTGAAGAAGCGCCATCTCCCGCTCCACAGCGTTCAGTTTCCGGTAATCACTCTGGCGCATATAGCATTCCGGGCGAAAGGTCAGGCCGCTCTTTCCCTGATAGCGGTAGACAGAGAATTCTCCCTCTGTCAGGAGCGGCGTCTTTTCATAGCCGAAGGGGATCGATGCCTCATTGTACGAATCCACAAGAAAAGTCCTGACTCCGGAGAGAAGGGACAGAACCGGGCGCCCATCCAGCCCATGAACATGAAGCATGGTGGTCAGGCCGATGTTTTCTGTGTCCAGGAGCATCTCAATCTCACTGGCGTTCAGAACACTGTTGTAGATCTGAATCCCGGGATAGCGGAAAAGCAGGGAGGCGTTGTCCTCCAGATTGCTGCCAAAAACCCCATCCACCCGGTAGGAAGGCAGAGCCTGTGTCCCCTGGGGATCTTCCCATGGCTTCTCCTCCCCCTCCAGCAGCGCTGCTTTCCTGTAAAGCCGGTAGGGGGCATCCGTGTAATAGCTCCGAGTCGTTCCGGCGTCCATGTAGTAGCGGGGCAGGTTCCCGAAATGAGCCCCGAAGGTCAGAAGCCCGTTCAGGACGGTGGAGAGGAGGACAATCGAGAGGAGGCAGACAGTCATTTGCCTTGCCTGGCCCATTTCCGTCCTGCTCTCATCTCCCCATCTCTCTCCTGCCGGATCAGAAGCCTTTCCCTCCTCTCCAGCGGCCCTGATGCTCAGACCGCCAAAATGAGCCTCCCCTCTGTTTCTGGAAACCCAAAGGATCAGAAGAACTGCCAGCGTCAGCTCGACAGCTCCCGCGATATTGTAAAAGTCCCCTCCCCCCAGGAAAAGGGCCGCGAGAACGGCCAGATCAAAGAGAAACGCAGAGAAAAGGAGGATCCTCTTTTCCCTTTTCTCAGGAAAGAAAAAATCTTCAAAGCTAAAGGAGACAACTCCTCCAAGATAGAGGGCAATCAGAAAAACCCAGCGGTTGTTTTCGTTGTTCAATGCCGCCAGAAGGAAGCCTCCCGCCGGGATCAGCAAAAAAGCCAGAAGAAGGATGCCGGAGATTCTGAGGAAGATCCGCTCTTTTGCTCTCTCCACAGCACCCGCCTGATCCAGTACGTTTATCTGGCCCTCTGCACGCTCTCCCTTCCATGCCTTTTCCACGGCAGAGGCTCTTCCTCCCAGATAGAGAAGGACCAGGGCCGGAAAAACCAGGACTGCATAGTTCAGGTGCGTCCCGTTTCCGGATGCCCGAAGCGGGGAGATCAGATTGATCAGCCAGGCCAGATACCGCCGTTTATCCGCGTAAATTAAGAGGTTCTGAACCTCGCTGATGCGGGATGCGCGATAACTCTGACTGTAACGGGAAAGCTGCGGGATCAGGGCCCAGCCGGAAAGGCAGACCCCGAGAAGATACGCCGATCCCATGCGGACAAAAAGAAGAAAAAAGTTCGTGATCCGCTTCTCCTGAACCGTCTGGAAGAAGCGGATACAGACATAGAAAAACAGCGCCACGGAGGCGATGTACATGAAATAGTAGTTGCTGATGAAGCTCAGCGCTGTCATCAAAGAAAACAGGAGGAAGGGAAATTTCCCCCGTCTCTCGATCATCATCTCTGCCCCAAGAAGAAGCAGGGGCAAGGTGATCAGCGGGGACAGGTAGGTCGGATGAACGATTCCCAGGGAGAAGGTGTAGCCTGTAAAGAGATAGATGATCGCGCCTGAGAGAACGCCCCAGCTGCCAAAGCTGCTCCTCCTTTCCCTCTTCCGGAAAAAGAAGACGTAGAGGGAAAAAGACAGTCCTGCCAGGTAGAGTCTCAGAAAGAGAATCAGCTGGTATAAAAGCTCCGTTTTCTCCTCCGGGACAAAGACTGAGAGAAAGTCCAGGGGATGGAATCTCACCACTGAATTAATGTCATCCCCCATACCGATGGCAAAGTCAAAGCGGGCTGGCGTAAAGTCTCCATGGAAATATCCGGAGACAGCCTCCCTGAGCCAGGAGCCCATGTAGGAGAGCTGGAGGATATACTGGGATTCCCCATCCCCCTGGCCTACCAGACACTTGCCCGAGAGGGCAAAGGGCAGAAAGACCAGCGCGCAGAGAAAGAGAAACAGGGCGGTGTACAGAAGGATATACTTCCCCGTCAGCCGGTTTTCTTTCATGACTTCCTCCTCTCAGAAATATCCCCCGAGCGGGAGCAGATGCGAAAGCATTTGAC
>CADBUA010000244.1 GCA_902797665.1 uncultured Lachnospiraceae bacterium
CAGGCCCGGTTTTCTGGGCTTGGGCACATCCAGCCGCTCCCCGGTCTGGGTATCAAACCTGGGCTCATCCTGGTCAAAATCGTGATGCTCCGGCGCATCCTCCCTGTCCCGGCCCCGGAAACGGGGTTCCTTCTTCCCTTCTCCTGTCTCCAGATCCCCGGCGGATCCGGCATCGTGACCAGAAGCCTGATCTGAATCCTGATTCAGGCTTTCCGGACGCGCTCCGGCATTTTCCCGCGGCATCTCCCTGGAGGCCTGCTCCTTCCCGGCATCTCTCTCCTCAGCTGATCCGGGCTCCTCCCTGTCTGATTCTGATGAGGCGTCTCTCAGCCTCTCGTCCTCATCGTACATCAACCCTTCCTCCTCCTGAAAACCCCTTCCCCCTTTATACCGGGAACCATTCGGATTTGCCAACTGTCTCACCGGTATCTGCCCCCTCGCGCCCCTTTTCGCAGATTCTCACGCTCACCGGTCTCTTCCCGGCGCGCTTTTCCTCCCTGAATGCCAGAGATGCTCGGGCAAACCCTGGGCAGTCTTTTTAGTTTAGCACATTTGCGCCAAAAAAACCTTGTTTTCCTTCTACTCCCCCCACTTTTTCTTCCAATAGGCACGATTGTTCGTCAGGGAGAGAATCCATTTCGAAGGCAGCAGGCGATAGCGCTTCCCCAGCCGGTAGCCCAGGATTTTGCAGGCACTCTCCAGGAAAAGCGCCGGGAGATATCTTATTTCCCCGGATCGAACGAGGGTTTTCGCCGCTTCCAGCACGAAGCGGATTCCCTCTTTCTGAGAGCTCACCAGATCAAAGATCTCCGGGTGGTCCGCCTGGGAGACAGCGAGATCAAAGTTCCGCTGAAGCTGCTGGCGTCCGCTGTAGTTGTGACCATGATAGACCGCGGCATCCGCCGCGTAGGCGATCTGATAGCCGGCCAGAATCTCCTGTCCGGCCAGAATCATGTCTTCGTTGAAGATCACCGGGTGCTCAAAACCGCCAAGCTTCAGATAGATCTCCCGCCGCCACATGGCACAGACATCTGAGCAGAAAAAGGTCTTGATTCCCAATTCTTTCATATCCTCCCGGGACTTCACCATGCTCTTCTCCGGATAGTTGAAGGATCTGGCAAAGTGCTCCAGGGGGCCCTGTTTTCTGGAGGCCAGCTGCCGTCCATAGGCGGCGGAGACTCTCGGGTTGACAAAATAGGCCGACAGATGCTCAATCAGCTTTCTGTCCCTCGGCAGCGCATCCTGCGTCATCAGGAGGCAAAGGTCTGTGCCGACCATGCGGATGCCCAGATCCCGGGTTCCCCCGTGGTCAAACTCCTCCTTGTCCACATGGAGGGCGGAGAGCACCGGGAAGCTGTCCCGGTACTGTTCCATCAGCGTGAGCACCGCATCCTCATCCGTCTCCTCCTCCACCGTATTCAGAATCAGGACCCGGTCCGGGACCTTCGTCTGGAGGCTGAGGCGGCGGAGAAGCTCCGAAAAAGCCTTCCCAGGCCGGTAGACCGGCAGAATCACTGCCACCGTAAAGTCAGTCATGTCTCTTTCCTCTGCTATTTTCAGTAGATTCCGGTATCGCTGGAGATCTGATCCGAGATCCCCCGAACCGTATCGGACGGGTTGTAGCCTTCCTGCCCGAAGAGGAAAGCATGCAGTTCCGACACGTTCTGGGCCAGGTTGATCGGCACGACGCAGTCCCCTGCGGAGATGTTGGCGGTAGTCTCCTCAAAGGGGAAGCCCGTCGATTCCCCCAGGGTGTAGTCCGGCATCGCGGAGGCCAGGGAAACCATCTCTGTTGTGGAAAAGCTGGTGGAGATCTGAGGCAGCAATGCGTCCATGATCTGGACCATCTTGGTCACGCCCTGCTGCTTTGCCTTCTGGAAGATCTGGGTTAAGACATCCCGCTGCCGCTCCGTCCGCTTAAAGTCGTATCCGGCAGTATAGCGGATCCGGCAGTAGGCCAGGGCCTGAATCCCGTTCAGGGTCTGGTAGCCCGCGTATTCCACCGGCGTGATCTCCGCCCCGGTGACCTGGGAATTCTCGGTCTGGTAGCCGTTGATGTAGGGAAGCTCCTCCTCCGTCACCTCAATGTCCACGCCGCCGATCAGATCCACCGCATGGATCACCGCGTTGAAATCCACCGTGATATAGTCCTCCAGGTCCAGATCCAGGTTTTTATTGAGCATGTTGATGGAACGCTCCGGTCCGCCAAAGAAATAGCACTCCGTCGCCTTCCGAAACTCACCGTTGGTGTTGTCCAGGTAAGTGTCCCGGTAGACCGAGACCATCCTGACCGTCTTCGCCGCCTCGTTCATGCTGCAGATCACGATCATGTCAGAATGGGCATCCTTGACAAGGTTTCCCTCCCGGGAGTCCACCCCGTAGATGACAAAGTTGTGGAAACCCGTGCCGGTGACCGCCCCGGAATTCTGGATCAGCTCTCCGAGACTGGTCCGGTTGAGCCGGCTGAACCTCCAGGCAAAAAGGAGCGCCGCCGCCGCCAGGATGAGGAGAATGATCTTTCCGAAAAAGCTGCCCTTTCCCTTCCTTCTTCTGCCTCCATCACGCCTTCTCCTGGAAGATACTCTCTTCTCCGGTCTCTCCCTCCGGTCCGTCTCCCGGTAGAGGGCGTCCGGATCTTCCCTGGGCGCGCGCTCTCTCATTGTATAATCGTCCCAGTCATAGGGGTCCTCATAGCTGGCCGGTGCCCCCCGCTCTATTCTCTGCCCAGCCCTCCTGGGATCATACGCATCATCGTACGCGTCATCATAGCGGTCGTAATCCCCCATCTCCGGGACCTGGTCTACGTAAGCGTCCGACCGCCCATACCTCGACTGCCGGAGATAGCTGTCCCGGACGCCATAGCCGGAATCCCGCATATCCCCGTGTTCCCTGTAAGAATCTCTGTTTCGGACAGCGCTCCGCTCTCCTTCGCGCGCGCTCAATCTCCCGAAAGTCCTCATGGCTCCCCCTCTCGCTCCCCCTCACACAGATCTCTCAATCTGATCCTTTGTCCATACCGGGCCCCTTTCGGATCTGCCAAAGCTTCCCCGCCAGGCATGTCTTCAGTCAGGCCGCTGCCGCGCAGCGCGGAAGCAGTCTTGTGAATCCTTCCCGGACTGTCGTCCTGTATGTTCTTTCTTTATCTGTACCTGTCCAGTCGCAGGCTCCTGCAGGCATCCGGCCAGAGTGGACCGGACAGTACCCTTATTTTTATATCTGCACCTATATCTATGCCTGTATCTATATCTATGCCTATATCTATGCCTATGCCTGTATCTATTCCTATACCTATGTCTGTATCAATATCTATGCCCAGCTGTTTCTGTCTGAACCGAAATGGAAAGCATCAGCAGCTGCCGGTCCCCCGGCTCAGACATGCCCCTTTCGTGAGGCTTCGCAGCGATCTTTCGGATAAGGTGCTCTCTGCCGCCTCAGTAGGCGTTCGTATTGATAAAGCCCTTGAAGACAGTCAGAAAGAGGATCTTCAGGTCAAAGCCAATGGTCCAGTGCTCAATATAGTAGAGATCATACTCGATCCGCCTGCGGATCGAGGTATTCCCCCGGTAACCGTTAACCTGCGCCCAGCCGGTCATGCCGGGACGGACCTGGTGCTTGACCATGTATCTGGGGATCTCCTCCCGGAATTTCTCCACATACTGGGGCCGTTCCGGCCGGGGGCCGATCAGGCTCATATCTCCCTTCAGGACGTTGAAAAGCTGCGGGATCTCGTCGATGGAGGTGCTGCGGAGAAACTTACCGACGCGGGTCACCCGGGGATCATTCCGAGTGGTCCATCCCTTCTCCTCCTCCTCCGGCTTCTGTATCTCCATGGACCTGAACTTGTACATCTGGAAGGGCTTATTGTGAAGCCCCACCCGCTCCTGCCTGTAGATCACCGGTCCCGGCGAGGAAAGCTTAATCCCGATGACTGCCCCGGCCATAACCGGGGAGAAGAGTGCCAGCGCCCCCAGGGCTCCGACAATGTCGAAAAGCCGCTTGATCATGGCGTTGAACGTGTCTGACAGAGGCACGTAACGGATGTTGATGACGGGAAGGCCCAGAAGGTCCTCCGTGTAGGGCTGGCTTGGAATGATGTCCGTATAATCCGGGACAAACTGCGTATGCACCCCGCTCTTCTCACAGGAGGCCACCACCTTTTTCAGTTTGTAGTACTCATCCAGCCCCAGGGTGATCGCCACCTCATCCAGGTCATTCTCCGAGAGAATCTCCTCAAGGTCATCTGTCCCGCCCAGAACAGGGATGTTGTGAAAATACCGGCCGGGATGAGAGGAATCATCCATAATCCCAAAGATCTGGTAGCCCCACTGGGGATTCTGATAGATCCGGGAGATATAGGCCTCTGCCGCGTGGGAAAATCCCACCAGAAGGACATGCTTCAGGTTCATCCCCCCGGCGCGAATCCTGTGAAGAACAGAACGGATGATGTTCCGCTCGATCAAAGTCGCGATGAAGTTGATGGCGGCAAAGAGAAAGATCATGGGCCGGGAGAAATCCGGCTCATGGATCAGGTAAAGCACAAACATGAAAAAAAGCAGTCCCACCGCGTTGGCCAGAAAAATGTTCCCGGCCTCCAGGGATCTTCCCTGAATCCGCTTGGGCGTATAAAGCTTGAAAGCGTCATAGAGAATCAGGTAAAGGGGCACGACAAAGAGAAGAGCCAGCATATAGGTCTGCGTTGGCAGTCTGCCCGAGTCCCTGTCTACGATGAGATTAAACTGGATCGTCCATGCCAGAAGGTAGGAGCAGGTGATTACCCCCGCGTCCAGCACGACATGAAGCCGGTTAAAGTGTTTCTGGTTGTCCTTGATCACGATGAACCGCTCCCCTTTGAATCATCTGTTCCACAAAAGAGCCTCCTGGCGCCTGAGCCTCTCCCCCTTTTCCCGCGAGCGTAAACACCTGCGAAACAGAGGATCGAGGGGGCAGATCCCGCTGAAGCTCCAGGCCAGTCCGAATGCTTCCGTGCTGCGCACCAAATGGCGCGAGCGGCAGAAGCCAGAATGCGTCCCGGCAGATTTCCATGCTGCCGGGTCAAGGCTGGCCTTCCATCACTTTGGGCCAGGAAGGGCCGCTCACACAATCAATCCCTCAACTCTTTTCATCCCGAAGGCAGAAACTCGAGAAGGCGGTAAAGAAGGCCCAGCAAAAGCTCTGCCTGAATCTTCAGAAGAATCTTCCAGTCCGTTCCAACCTCTCTCCCCGCCCTTGCGTCTGCCTGGCTCCGGATTGGATGGATCCTTCGGATTCCTCGGATTCCATTCAGAAGGCCGCCTGCGTATTCGCGGAAAAATCCCTTCTTCAAGAAGAAAAGGCCCTTGATCCCATAACCCAGAAGGAGACATGGAAGATTCAGAAGAATCTGCCAGGACGGCATGTTCTTGGCAATCACGTAAACACTGTTTCTCGCGGAAAGGCGAACCTTGAAAGCATTGTATCTGGAGCCTGTGGTGGCGCTCCCCGCGTGGTAAACCACGGCGGAAGGGCTGTACCAGTTCTCATAGCCGTAAAGCTGTGCCCTCCAGCCCAGATCCAGATCCTCCAGGTAGGCAAAGTGGCGCCTGTCAAAGCCTCCGATCTGATTCAGAAGGTCCCGCCGGTAAATCGCGGCCGCGGCGCAGCAGGAAAAGACCTGCTTCTCCTTCTGAAAGCGCGTGGCTTCTTTTCCCTTTCCCCGGGCGAAAGCCCAGCCGAGGGCGCAGTAGAAATCCCCGGCGTCATCGATCCTGGAAGGGTTCTGCATGGACAGCATCTTCGCCTGACAGGCAAAGCGCCGGGGAGAGGACTGAATTGCCCGAAGCAGCTCCTCGACCATGGTATCTGCAGAAATGGTATCGTTGTTTAAAAGCAGCACATAGGGGGCATCCGACAGGCGGATTCCCTCGTTCACCGCTCCACAGAATCCGGTATTCTTTCCAGAAACCCGGATCTTTACCTCCGGAAAATGCTCCCGGACATAGCAAAGGCTCCCATCCGTGGAGCCATTGTCAATCAAAAGGACCTCAAAATCCTGGAAGGTCTGCTTTCTGAGGCTGGTCAGGCACCCAGGAAGGTACTCTCTCCCATTCAGGTTCGGTATGATCACCGATACAGTCTTCACGCTTCACCTCCAGACATCAGACCCGTCTCCCGCTATGGGAGATCACGTCTCAAGCGTGTAGTCCCACCTGGCGAGAGACAGGTTCGGATTGTAAAAGGG
>CADBUA010000245.1 GCA_902797665.1 uncultured Lachnospiraceae bacterium
GGCCAGATCTCCTTGTCGACGATCATCTCCAGTCTGTCCACAGGAGCTCTGAGCCTTTCCATGGCCGGGCAGACATCGAAGTAGTAGGCGTGGGCCCGGAGCTGCCCTTCGGGCTGTTCCTCCGCCTTCCGGGTGATCTCGATCAGCTCCTTCAAAGCATCCCTCGTCTCTTTCAGATACACATTCGACTCAGAAAGCAGCTCCCGCTGCACCTGGGCATCCAGACCTAAGGTCTGAAGGGAGATCACAGTGTCTGCCAGACTCCTGGTCCAGCGGATGACCGCCGGGATGATGGACTTGGAAGCCATGTCCATCATCGTCATGGCTTCGATGTGAATGCACTTGGCATAGTTCTCGTACTTGATCTCCACCCGGGAATCCAGCTCGGCTTTTGAGAAAACATGATACTTCTCAAACATCTCCACATTTCTCGGCTCAATCAAGGCCGGAACCGCCTCCACCATGGACTTGATGTTGGGAAGGCCGCGCCTTTCCGCCTCCTGAATCCACTCCTCTGAGTAGCCGTTCCCATTGAAGATGATTCGCTCATGCTCTGTCAGATACTCCTTGATCAGGTCGTGGACCGCCATGTCGAAGTCCTCGGCCTTCTCCAGCCTGTCACAGGCATCAGAGAAGGCCTCCGCGGCGATGGTATTGATCACGATGTTGGGCGCCGCGATGGAATCGCGGGATCCCACCATGCGGAACTCAAACTTATTGCCTGTGAAGGCGAAGGGGCTGGTCCGATTTCGATCCGTGGCGTCCTTGGCGAAATCCGGAAGGGTGCTGGCCCCGGTCCGGAGCTTTCCGCCCCGGAGGGAGGAAGTGGCTGTGCCGGTCTGAACCAGCTGGGTTACCACATCCTGGAGCTGGTCGCCCAGGAAAACCGAAATGATCGCCGGAGGTGCCTCATTGGCGCCAAGCCGATGATCATTCCCAGGGTCCGCGGCGCTCTCCCGGAGGAGATCTGCGTGTTCGTCCACCGCCTTCAGGATGCAGGCCAGAACCAGCAGGAACTGTATGTTCTGGTGGGGTGTCCTGCCCGGGTCCAGCAGGTTGATGCCATCATCGGTGCGCAGGGACCAGTTGTTATGCTTGCCGGATCCGTTGACCCCCGCGAAGGGCTTCTCATGGAGCAGGCAGCGCATGTGATGGGCGCTGGCGACCCTTTTCAAAGTCTGCATCACGATGTGGTTGTTGTCCACAGCCAGCGCGGCATCCTCATAGATCACCGCCAGCTCATGCTGGGCCGGGGCTACCTCATTGTGCTGCGTCTTGGCCGGTACGCCCAGCTTCCAGAGCTGCTCATTTGTGTCCCGCATGAAGGAAGCGACCCGCTGCCTCAGGGTTCCAAAGTAGTGATCGTCCAGCTCCTGCCCCTTGGGCGGCATTGCCCCGAAGAGGGTCCGTCCGGTGTAGACCAGGTCCTTTCTGGCCTTGAAGGCGCCCTCATCCACGAGGAAATACTCCTGCTCCGGCCCAACGGAAGGCGTCACCCGCCTGGACGTGTTGTTCCCGAAGAGGCGGATCAGCCGCAGAGAGGCCTGATTGATGGCGTCCATGGAGCGGAGGAGCGGGGTCTTAAAGTCCAGCGCCTCCCCATTATAGGAGCAGAAAGCTGTCGGGATGCAGAGAATGGCACCGGAGGCGTCCCGCCTCACAAAAGCCGGGCTGGTGGGATCCCAGGCAGTGTAGCCGCGGGCCTCAAAGGTTGCCCGAAGTCCCCCGGAGGGGAAGGAGGAAGCATCCGGCTCCCCCTTGATCAGCTCCTTGCCGGAGAACTCCATCAGCACTGTCCCATCCGCCCGGGGCTCTGTGAGAAAAGCGTCGTGCTTCTCAGCTGTGACACCGGTCAGCGGCTGAAACCAGTGTGTGAAGTGGGTCGCCCCTTTCCCGATTGCCCACTCCTTCATCGCCTCGGCGATGGCGTCAGCAACGAGCGGGTCCAGGTCCTTCCCCTCTTCGATGGTCTTGTGAAGCTCCCGGTAGACCTTTTTCGGAAGACGTTCCTGCATCACACGGTCGCTGAAGACATCCTCCCCAAAGATTTCCGCGATGTTGAACTGTTCCTTTGTATCGCTCATAGAACCCCCTGTCTCGATCCGTCTGTGTCGATGAAAAAAGGAAAGATCCTCTCTCGCCCGGATCTTTCCTGACATCGGCGGTGAATGTACACCATTTATTTCAAAAAAGCAACTGTTCAGCCTGTCCGCATGTCCGCTTAAGGATGCTGGCTGATCAGGTTGCGGTAGACATCCGTCTTCTGATGAAAGCCGCTGTCAATGATGACTTCATCAATGTTGTCTGAAGTCACGGCAATGGGCTCGATGGAGACCATGGGGATCTCCTCTTTCCCATCAAAAATGCTCTCCCTGGTAAAGACGGAAGCGCTCTCCGAGCGGATATCCTCCCCCCTGCCCAGGGCTGCGGCGAAGCGGGCGGCCAGTTCTGCCTGCCGGTCAAAGTCCTTGAAGACGGTCATGCTTTGGGTCCCCTCCACAATCCTCTGGCAGCCGGAGAGCTCCGCGTCCTGCCCCACGACCGGGACCTTACCCGCCAGCTTATGCTCCGTCAGGGCCCGGATGGCCTGCCCTGCGAGGTCATCATTGCCGCACATGACGCCATCTACCGTCCCTGTTTCCCGGAGTCCCTCATTGACCGCGTCGAAAGCCAGTTCCGCCAGCCAGTTCCTGCAGGAGGCGGAGTAAAGCACTTTGAGATCTGACCCCTCCAGGGCCTCATCGAACCCCTTCCGGACTTCATCCACGTTGTGATCGCTCTCTGAGCCCTCGATCCGGAAAAGCACCCCGCCCTCCGGCAGGGCATCTTTCAGTGCCTCCGCCATGAGCCTGCCTACCATCTCGTTGTCAAAAGAAATGTAGAGATCCGTCCCGGCATTCAGGATCAGGCGGTCATAGGACACGATTTTGATGCCCAGTCTCCGGGCCTCCTCCACCACATCTGTCAGGGCGTTCTGGTCAATGGCCACGATGGCGATGACGTCCATCCCCTTCTCGATCAGGTACTTGATCTGGGCGATCTGCTCAGAGACCTCCCCGTTGGCATTCTGCACATTGACCTCCGCTCCCAGCGACTGGGCGGTGGAGACAAAGACGTCCCGGTCCCTCTGCCAGCGCTCAATCACAAAGGAGTCGAAGCTGATCCCGATTTTGAGCCCATCGCTCTCCCCGGGAGCATTTACGGTCTTCTTTCCCTCCCCTGTCTCGCTCCCGCAGCCTGAAAGAGGGAAGACTGCCAGCAAGACTGCCAGCATCCATACGATCCATCTCTTCATGTTCTCTCTCACTTTACTTTCTGCCTGGCGCAGCTGCCTTTTCCCCGCGTGTTCTGGAATGTGTGAAAATAACGAACAGGCATATAAAACATGACAGTCATCTTCTGCCGCATCTTGAATAATGTATTTA
>CADBUA010000246.1 GCA_902797665.1 uncultured Lachnospiraceae bacterium
GATTCTGGCGATCCCGTAAAGCCTGGGGAGAATAGAAGACCTGAAGATATAGAAAATGCTGGAAGAAGCGGAAGAAGCAATGGATGTAAAGAAGATTCAAATTTCAAATCTGACAGAATGATTAAAAGCTCAGAAGGATTTGATAAATTCCAGGAATTCAGAGAATACATCCGTCAACAGTCTGTAAAGCATGAAAAACATGAAAAACATGAAAAACAATTGAGCTATGACTGGTTTACAGCGATAGGACTTGAGGCAGTGGATGCACTTCAGACATCTGACTGTCTCTGTCAGACCGCGAAGGATCATATGGAGGGAAGGATTACACTTCCGGAAGCGATCCATCGTGTGGAGCGCTCTTATGAGGGGCCTGGAGCTCTGACGGGGAGGCATGATCGGACGTATGAGGCAGATCTGGTTTCCCTGCGGATCGTGCAGATCCTCTCAGAGGATACATTCACGTTCTCTCAGGCGCAGTATATCGACATCCATAAGAGACTGTTTGAGGGAATCTATCCGCATGCCGGAAAGATCAGAGACTACAACATCGTCAAGGAAGAATGGATTCTGGATGGGGCATCTGTCCATTACGGGAATGCCCGAAATCTCCGGGAGATGCTTGCCTATGACATTGAGGCCGAGCAGGATTATGGTTTTCCGGAGAGAAGCATTTCTGCCATGATCCGGCATCTGGCAGTTTTTGTCAGCCGCCTCTGGCAGATTCATGCCTTTGGGGAAGGCAATACGAGAACAACGGCGGTCTTTTTCATCAAATATTTGCGGTCTCTGGGCTTTGATACAGGAAATGATGTCTTTGGCACAAACGCACTGTATTTCAGAAATGCCCAGGTCAGGGCCAACTTCCATGATGACACGAAGAAAATCCGGGAAACGACAGAGTACCTGGAGCTGTTTCTTCGGAATCTGCTGCTGGGAGAGTCAAACGTACTCCTGAATCAGGCTCTGCATATCTGCCGGGAATCTCAGGAAGCGGACATAGAAGAGACAAAGCCTGTCAGAAAAGGGCCAATGACGGATCTGGAAGGGGAAAAACAGGTCAGAGAAGTCAGAGATGGACCGGAAACGGATTCAGGAGTGAATCAGGCAGGCTTTGAGACCCGCCATCAGGACACTGACACTGACAGTGAAGAGAAGGGGTGGGAGATTCAGATACCGGAATCTGCCGCGAAAAAGACCAGACAGCATATACAAAAACTGTTTAAAACCTATGGATTTGAGTTATTCTTCACAAGAGATGATCTGATGAATGACTTGGAGATCACAGCTTCTTCAGCTTCTTCCCTGATAAAAAAGATGCTTGAGATGGATCTGATCCTTCAGATAACAGGAAAAGAGAAAAGAAAAGGGAAAGGGAAGGAGAAGTGTCTATTTAGAAAAAGAAGGATTTAGATTTAGATTGACATATTTTGAATTTATATCAGCGTATAAAAGTGGAATATGCAATCTAAATGATGAATAGACAAAGACATATATTTTTTATCTATGTTTATAGGTATATTTATCTGCATGCAGGCACAGATACAGGTACAGGTACAGGTACAGGTACAGGTACAGGTACAGGTACAGGTACAGGTACAGGCATAGGCATAGGTATAGGCATAGATATAGACATAAATATATATGGATTCACATATAGATGCATACGTGGATGGAGACATGTATGTAAGTATATACGAATAAAAATTATAAGAATATATAAGAGTATATATAGATGGGATAGATTCTTGATCCTGTTTCCATGAAGGATGGATCGGATATTGGTGGGTGTTTCGCATGGAGAGAAGTTCAGAAGACAGGAGGGAGCTCTTTGAGCAGAAGCCGATTCCTGAGGCGCTGATGAAGCTTGCTGTGCCGACGGTGATCGGGCAGCTTGTTGTGCTCATCTACAACCTGGCTGACACATTTTACATTGGGCGGGCAGACAATCCCTGGATGGTGGGAGCGGCATCTCTGATTCTGCCCTTTTACAACATCGCGATTGCCCTGGCGGGTATTGCGGGGGTCGGCGGCGGGACGCTGATCACAAGGCTTCTGGGGTCCGGTGACGAGAAAGCGGCGAAGAGGGTCTCTGCCTTCAGCATTGCCATCTCTCTTTTCTTTGCCGCATTTTTTGCTTTGACGACGGCTCTTTTCATGACGCCGCTGCTCTATGCTCTGGGAGCCAGCCCTGAGACCTTCTCCTATGCCAGGCAGTATGCATTCTTTGTGATCGTGCTGGGAGGCGTCCCGACAGTATTGTCCCTGACCCTTTCCAATCTGTTCCGGTCTGTGGGCTTTGCGAGGGAGGCCGGGATCGGGGTTTCAATGGGTGGGATTCTGAACATCCTCCTGGATCCGGTCTTTATGTTCTGTTTCTTTCCGAAGGGGATGGAGACGATGGCAGTGGGGGCTGCGACCATGACCTCAAATGTGGTCGTATGTATTTACTACCTGATTCTGCTTTACCGGAGAAGAGACGAGACGGTGCTGCTGCTCCCCGGAAAGGAGAAGCTTCCTGATAAGGAGCACATAAAAGACATCTTTTCGGTGGGAATCCCGGCTGCCGCCGCTACTCTGCTCTTTGATCTCGACTTCATCGTTATCGATCGACTGATGGCAGGGTTTGGGGATATTCCGCTGGCTGCTGTGGGAATTGTGCTCAAGGCAGAACGGCTTCCCCTGAACGTTGGCATCGGGCTCTGCCAGGGCATGGTTCCTCTTGCGTCCTACAATTACGCTTCAGGAAACTATAAAAGGATGAAGGAGAGTGTCCATTTTTCACGCCTGGCGGGCCTTGTCATCGCGGCAGGGAGCGTGATTCTGTATGAGATCTTTGCCCCTTCTGTAATCCGCTTCTTCATCCGGGAGGCCGGGACGGTACGTCTGGGAGCCTCCTTCCTGCGGATCAGGTGTCTCGCGACGCCGTTTATGTTTCTGTGCTTTCACATGGTCCATTTCTTCCAGGCTGTCGGCGAAGGGAAGGACGCGATGATCCTGGCGGTGATCAGGTGGGCGGTGTTCAACATCCCGATGCTGTTCCTCTTCCGCTGGCTGTTCGGAATGTACGGGATCGTCTGGACCCAGCTCACAGCTGATATTTTCACAGTGATGGTTACCTACTATGTGTATGACCGCTTTCAGAAGCGCATGAAGATCTGAAGCAAGATCTGAAGGGAATCTGAACGCAGTGATCCAGCCGCATCTTCTGACCTGAAATGGGGCGGAGCGATCGCCTTGAAGGCTTTCCGGGAGAGCTCCGCCGGGCATGGACGTCATTCACAGGACATCCGGATGGATGCCCTGGAGGGCACTGAGCGATCAGAGGCATCCGAGGCAAAAGTAGAAAATAAAGAAAGAAATCAGACGAAGAAAGAAGGAAAACGAAATTGAAAGGCAACAAGAAAATTTATATAATAGCTGTTTTAGCCGCAATATTGATTTTTGCCATTGCTGGTATTTTATATTTTATAAATCCATTTATCACTGCAAAAACTCAGCTTGGGAAGGACAAAACATCGATCGCGGTAAGAATCTATAATGAGAAAAAGCTTTCAGATCGGAATAAGAAAGAGCTCGAAGAAATATTTGTGGCAAAGATTGAGGAAAGCTTCCAGCGATGGGAGAATGACCGGGATTTATATGAGACGGTGCTAGATGTGCTGTCTCCCATTGTCGAGATTCGTAATCCCAGGATCAGTCAGCTGGCCCGGACCGATCTTCAAACCATGGAGCGCGAAAAAGCCGGGGACGAGAAGCTTGATCTGGCAGAAGAGCATTTCAATCAAGGGGAGTACCTTGAAGCCATGGAATGCCTTGTGGATATCGATGAAGAATACTCTTCTGCCGGAGATGCGGAAAGACTTTACGAAGACAGCAAGACAGCCCTCCTGGAAGAGATCGGAAGCCCGATGACGATCTCTGAATACGAAGAAGCAATCCAGACGCTGGAGACCTGTATCCAGACAGTCGATGACCCTGACTTTGCAGAGAAGAAAGAAGCTCTGGAGACGGAGTTAAATGAGTATCAGCCTGTCTATCAGATCCTGGAATCTGCCACGGAGAAATTCGAAAAACAAAAGTATAAGAAAGCGTTTTCTATATTGGAGGATGGATTAAAGGAGTATCCAGATAATAACAAGTTGAATTATTGCTTAAATGCGTACCAATACGCCTATATCCTTTATGTATATGGAGAAGTAGAGGGATATATGGAGGAAGAGGATTATGAAAGCGCAATTGAATTATTAAAGAAATCGATCAACATCTATAAGTGTGATGCCTTCAAGAAACTCTTAAAATCTGTCAGAAAAAAGGATAGTTTCTGGTACACCATCGGCTATGCCTTCACGGATGCTGGGAATTATGTTTTCAAAAGCACGAAGAAACTCATACTCGGAGACTTTGAC
>CADBUA010000247.1 GCA_902797665.1 uncultured Lachnospiraceae bacterium
CGACGCGGCCCTGGGCATGTCCTGCATCTGGAGCAGAGAGAAGCCCAGGATCATCAGCGCTGCCATCCTTCTCATCGCCCGCATCATGCTTTCTCCTTCCCTCATGCGTCACAGCCCGAAGAGAACCATGGCGTCCGACTCATCGATGATGCGGTCGGACTTACAGTCAGCATTCCGGAGCATCTGCTCCGTGCGGTTCTCCAGGGTCACATCAATAAAGCGGTCGATGTCAATCCCCCGGAGGGAAAAGAACAGGAAGGGGTTCTCATCCAGCTTTGCCCCAACCCCGTACAGGGTGGCCGCCACATGCTTGCACATCAGCGCCCAGTCCGGACAGCTGCAGGAAAAGGAGATCTCCGAGGAAGTTGGAAAGAGCCCCTCTCCCCCGGTGAACAGCTCCTTGAGTTCCTCAGGAAAAGTCCCCGAGGCCAGCATCTCAAGATCCTTCAGGCGCCTGCCGCACTGCTCCATGATGTGTTCAATCCGGACCTCCTTGAGCGGACTGATCCGGACTTCCACCTTGTAGGGCGTCTTCCGGCTCCCCTGCACCAGGGCGTTGATCTTCCCCTTCCGAATCTTCAAGTCGATGACCGCCCCGGACCTTACGTAGCGCTTTCCGCGCTCCAGACGGCTCCCGTAATCCGCATACTTCTCCAGGTTTTCACACCAGGCATTTCCCCACCAGGTCTCCGCGATCTTGGAAGATTGAATGACCACCGGCTGGTAGACTTTTCCCTTGCTCTCCGCCTCCCGCATGCTCAGCTGGGCCCGGCGCTTGAGTTCCTCCGCCGTCGGCTGGCTGAAAACCTTCGTATTCCAGTATTTCGCCATCTCACACCCCCAGGTTTCCGAAAAGCACTATCAGTCTGTCACGAAGGCTCCCCGAATCAATCCCCGTATTCTGCCCTTCTGCGCAAAGAAATCCGCAGGTCTTCACGCTCGCGGCTGTCTCCTTCACTCCAGGCGGAGCAGGTTCATCAGCTGCTCATTGCTCATCTCCGTAATCCACTTCTCCCCCTGGCTGGCCCCAATGACGTTCTCCGCGAGCTCCTTCTTGGAGTTGATGATCTGGTCGATCTTCTCCTCCACCGTCCCGCTGCAGACGAACTTATGCACCATCACGTTCTTCTTCTGCCCGATGCGGAAAGCCCGGTCCGTGGCCTGGTTTTCCACCGCCGGGTTCCACCAGCGGTCAAAGTGGACCACATGGTTGGCGGCTGTGAGATTGAGGCCGGTTCCTGCCGCTTTGACGGACAGGACCAGGAAAGGCACATAGTTCTCCGGGTCGTTGAAGAGATCCACGATCTTTGTCCGGGCAGACGGGGAGATCCCGCCGTGGATCACATAGCCCTTCGCGTGAAAGACCCCTTCCAGGAACTTCATCAGGTGATCTGTGATCTCCTTGAATTGGGTGAAGACCAGAACCCGCTCACGCTTCTCATAGATGGTCTCGCACAATTCCTTCAGCATCTGGAACTTGCCTGATTCGTCAGGTTCGTAGATTTCCTGCCCCAGGTACTGATCCGGATGATTGCAGATCTGCTTCAGTTTCAGGATCACCGCCAGGACGAGGCCGCGCCGCTCCATCTGGCTCATGCCGCTGCCGGCCCCTGCCTTCTTTGCGATCTCCGCTCTCTCCAGGGAATCCGACAGGTCCTTGATGCACTTTCGGTAAAGAACTGTCTGCTTTCTGGACAGATTCACGTACTCCACATTTTCCACCTTCTCCGGCAGATCCGAGATGACCTTCCTGTCGGTCTTCAGCCGTCTCAGAAGGAAGGGGGAGATCATGTTCCGGAGGCGGGCGTAGCCTTCCGGCTTATTCCCGATCTCCCTGGCATACTGGGCAAACTCGGCGCTGGAGCCCAAAAGCCCCTTGTCGCAGAAGTCAAAGATGGACCAAAGATTGGACAGATCATTCTCTATGGGCGTTCCGGTCATGACCAGATGCATCCTGGACGGAATCGCCTTGACTGCTCTTGTCTGCTTGGTCTTGGGGTTCTTGATGGCCTGTGCTTCATCGAGAATGACGCTTTCCCAGTTCCTGTCCTTCAGGCAGGTCAGTCTCAGGCAGAGGCCATAGGTGGTGATGGTCAGAAAGGCGTCACTTTTCTCAAAACTCTCTGTCAGGACGGCATTGCTGTGTCCGTGGAGGACCTGCACCGTCATCTCCGGCACAAATTTCTCCGCCTCCTTCTGCCAGTTTCCAAGGAGGGAGGCCGGAACAATCAGAAGAGCCCTTCCCTCGGGTTTTTTCAGGCGCAGGTTCTCCAGGTAGGCCAGAACCTGCACGGTCTTCCCAAGTCCCATGTCGTCAGCCAGGCAGGCGCCGAAGCCCATGGCATCCATCACCGTCAGCCAGCTGTAGCCCGTACTCTGGTAGGGGCGGAGCTCACCCTTGAAAGTCTCCGGGAGCGGAAGGGACTTTCTGCTCTCCGGATGGCGCATCTGCCCCATGATCTCCGAGAGCCACTTCCCGTTGCTGATGATCTTTCCTTCCCAGTTCTCATCACCGCCCTTTGCCTCAGCCTGGAGGACCTCCTTCAGGGTAATCTCCCCCTCCGACTCCTTCATCTGTTCCAGGAGGGCACTCAGTTTCTCCCTGTCCACCTCCACCCACTTGCCCTTGAGGTTGGCCAGTCCGTTGGTCTGTCGGAGGAGCTCCTGGATCTCTTCCGCTGTCAGCGGCACCCCGTCCACGACCAGCTGCGGTTTCAGACTGAGCAGGGTATCAAAGCCCAGCATGGAGCCCTTCTCTTCCCCGATCTTCACGCTCAGGCTGACCTGGGCGGTCTTCTTCTTCCACCAGTCCGGAATCCTGCACAGAATCCCGGCTTCTTCGATTTCAGGGATCGCCAGCAGGAAGTCATAAGCCTCCTCCATGGTCAGTTTCAGCGGGTGGAAGAGTTCCCCGCTCTCCATGAAGCCGGCAATGAGGGGCACCTGATCCGCCGCATCGTTCAGGCAGGCCAGAAGCTTCAACAGTTTATCCCGATCCGTTTTGTACTCTGTCAGGGCATACTCGAGCGGCATGTGGCGCATTCTGCCCATCTTGTCCCGTGTCGCGTATGTCGCCATGAAGGCGAAGGGATAGCTTTCCCGTCTGGTCTCCACCAGGTGGAAGAACACGCGCTCCGGCACGGTGAGGTGCTGGGATTTTTCGGCCAGGTACAGTTTGACCGACCCTGTGTATTCCTGGATCTGTGCCTGATAGACCTCGTTCAGCCCGCTGTAGATCAGCCGGATCCAGTCCTCATTGACAAACTCCGAGCCGAGGGCGAAGGGGACCGAGCTGACCAGCGCCTCAGCGGATTCCTCCGAGAGCTCCGCCCTGGCATCCTGCCTCGCCAGTTCCAGACCAGGAATGGAGGTCAGGTCACGGAGAAAACGGTTTCCCAGCTCATACAGATACCTGGCGGAGGCGGAAATCTTCCCCTTTGCCCCGGAGAGATCGCGGAAGGAAAACTCGTAAAGCCTGACATAGGGGGCGGCCTTCCAGGCCTTTGCCCCCTCCCCGGGATCCGCCGGATCCGGCATAAATCCCCTTTCGGTAAAGATGAAGGCTGGGATCTCCTCCAGCGCTGCCCTGGTCGGCTTTAATGGAGTATTCTGCTTCGTCTCATCTGTCCTCATTGCCATACCGAATCCTCCTCCGGATCAAAAAAACGAAAGCTGGGCGTAACTGTCCAGTC
>CADBUA010000248.1 GCA_902797665.1 uncultured Lachnospiraceae bacterium
CTCCTCGCCGGTGTGCTCTGCCGCTTCTTTTCTGGCCGCGAGCTGATCCAGAAGTTCCCAGCCCCCTTCTGTCTCCATCAGGACCGCCTCTGTCTTCGGCTTGAACACAATCGTCAGCGTTGTGACGACGACATCCTCATCCAGATCCTCCGAACGCCTCGCGGACGTGTTCTGCACCGCCGCCTGATCAACCCCCACATAGGAGACAATGTTGCTTTCCTCCAGGGCATTCACGATCTTCGCGACCTCCCGGAGGGTGATTGAGATCAGTTTCACCGTGGCGGTGTTGCCATCGATGTTGATCGATTGCATGCCCTGGGCCAGGCTGATGCGGCTGTTGATGACCGCCAGCATATCCACGCGGTCCTGCATGGACAATTCGTCTGCCCGGAAGAAGGTATCCCCGTAATGGCTGTACTGTGCCTCCACCTCTGAAAACTGGGCATTGTTCTCCTGAAGCGCCGCCAGCTCAGCCTGCATGGACATATAGACCGTCCGGGCGCTCTCGACTTTCTCCATCTGATCGGTCACCAGAAATCTGGTAATCCCGTACAGGAGGATCGCGAAGACAAACACAGACAGGGCCAGAAAGACCATTCTGCCGGTCTCCCGCTCCTTATAGAGGAGGTTGATCGTCGTCTTCGTGGGATACTTGCTCTTCTTCCCCTTGTCGGCTTTCGGTCCCTTTTTCCCCTTCTCGGAGCCTTCCCCTTTTTGTCCCTTCTTCTCAGCTTCCCGCTGCGCTTTCTTCTCCGCCCTGGAGAGCCTGGCCTTTTTCTCCTTTTTTCCCGGATTTGCTGCGTCCTTCGCGCCTTTTTCTTTATCCTTATTCTTGCCTATGCCTAATGCCATCTGTATTTCCCCCGGAATACCCCTCAACAATTCACAGAATGATTCCCACCGCCTGCATCGCCTTCAGAAGAAGTTCCTGGTCTCCCTTCATGTTTGGGGGCAGGAGTTCAGTCGCGGGCGTCATGGGAATCATCAGGTTCTGCCCGATTGCCTCCAGGAGCGGCTGGATCATGGAGCCGCCGCCGAAATAAAACAGTTCCTCAATGTTGTTGTTCCGGTTGTTGAAGTTGTAGAAGTTCAGCGTACGCATGATGCTCGCCGCAATGCCGCTGTAGATATCCATCAGCGCCTCGCGGCGCTGGATGTCCTCGTTGTTCGCCTCCACATTGAGGCGCGCGATATGGATATCGGTTCCGTTCTCCTCTGCTGCCTGGCTGATGATCTCATAGATCCCGTCATCCATGGTCCTGGTCACCTCATAGACTCCCTTGGTGAAAAAGTGGATCTTCAGCGCGGAATCACCCATATCCAGGATCGCGAAATCCCGTTCTTCCTTTACCAGCTCATGCTTCCTGCAGTAGGAGATGAACAGGTTGTCGATGGCCACGTTTGCCGGTGCAATCCCCTTGAGCTTGAGCTTTGCGCGCTTCGCCATCTGCTGGTACTGGTTCACTGTTTCCCGGGAGCAGGCCACCGTCAGAAGGTTGAGGGATTCCGGCTCTTCCTCCTTCGGGGGCAGAACCGCGTAGTCATAGACGTATTTGTCCATGTCCTCCGTAATGAAATCATGGAATTCATAAGGGAGGTTCACTTTCAGCTGCTGGATCGTCATCATCGGCATCACCACGGAGCGGATGTAGACCCCGCTGATCGGAAGGCAGACATAGGCGTTTTTCTGGCTGACCTTTCCCTTTTTCATCACCTCCCGGAGGAAGTCTCCCATGGCGTCATAAGACACGATGTGACCTTCCTTCATGATATCATCCGGCAGGGTCTCATAGAGGACGTTCTTCAAAACGCCTCTCACCTTGACGGCAATCTTCACACTTGAATTGCCGATATCAATCCCGACACATGATTTCTCGGACACGGTTTCTCCTCTTCATGCATGCGTTTGTGGATCCCCCTTGCGTCAGATCTGTGAAAAACTTGCTTTTGAACTGTATGGCCTTGCTCAGCGACAAGCGGCCAAAGCGAACTGGACAGTTACAGAATCTTTACGCAGGCAGGGATTTGACGATCTGATTTGCCAAATGCGTGGGTACGATCTACCCGCTCGCGCAATTCTTTCACAGATTCTCACGCTCGCGGGCATAAACTGAGACAAGCCCTGCCGCTCCTACAGAATCCCTGTAAGGGACAGGTACCAGTCCACGAAGCTCTGGCCGAAAAGGAAGCAGAGGAAGGTGGACAGTGAAATCGCCGGGCCGAACGGAATCCGCTCAGCCTTTTTTCCCGCCGCGAAGATCAGCCCCACGATGCAGGAGAGAATCAGGTTGAAGAGATTCCCCAAAAGCCCCAGATAAAGGCCCGACAGAAAAATCAGTTTGATGTCCCCGCCTCCCAGGCTCTCTTTCTTCAGGATATGATCCATGAGAAGCGACATAAACAGCAGGAAAGCGGCGATCGTAAATCCGCCGATCAGGCCCGCCCCGTAAAGGCGGAAAAGAAGTCCCATCCGGGAGGATACATCTCCCACGCCCCGCCTGCCGGAGATGAGAGAAATCCAGCCAATCTCCCCGGAAAAAACCTGCATCGGGCAGAAAAGCACCCAGCAGATCACCCCGGCCAGGATACAGCCGTCCGGAATGGTGTAGGTCGCCATGTCCACCAAAGACAGGCAGAGAAGGATGGCGCTGAGCACCATGCCGGAAAGCGCGGAAAAGGAGACCCCGAACCTGAGGAAGGAAGCGAGAAAACAGGCGCCCAGAAAAAGCTCTGAGACAAGGTCCGTCGGGCCTATCTTCGCGCCACAGTAGCGGCACTTCCCCCTCAGAAAGACCCAGCTAAGCACGGGGACCAGGTCCCCTGCCCCAAGAACATGCCCGCAGCTGTCACAGTGGCTTCTTCCCCGAAGGACGCTCTCTCCCCGGGGCAGACGCTGGGCCAGACAGGTCAGAAAGCTTCCGAACACCGTGCCGAGAACAAAGACGAGCGCCCCGGTATAGATGGTCAAAAAACCCGTCATATCCCGCCTCCCTTATGTTTCCGTATGAAGCAGTTCCATGCCGATCTGATCTCTCTGGGACTGGTTCAGGCGTTCCCGTTCCGCTGGTGTCATCAGCTGATAGTCATACGCTGTGAGCAGAGGCCCCTGCCAGCGCATGTTCGTGCTCCCATCCTCCTCGATCGTGACCGCGAGAAACTGCGCTCCACCTTCATCCCCTTTGTTGGGGATGCCTAAAGCGCCCGTCTCTCCCTCACGATTGGCCTTCTGAGAGGACCGCCCGTAGCCTTTGATCAAGGCGGCGCCCTCGATCTGAGAAGCGTCAATGCACATTTTGGTATCAGCGTCGTAATAGTAGGTGATCGCTCCGCTGAGCATATCCAGAAGATAGGTGTTTCTGGCGCAGCGCTCAGCTGCCGCAACCTGCTCCTTGTCGAGCAGGAGCTTCATCTTTTCCAGGTATCGTTGGTACTCGTAATACCCGACAATCGCCGCCATGATGCTCACGGCAATCACCAGGAGAAAGACCAGCGTTGCGATCCCGGACCTGGATTTCAGTCGTCTTTTCACTTTGCCCTTCCGTCACCTTACATCAGGTTGTACATCGTAAACATCGGAAGATAGATCGAAATAACAATGAATCCCGCAAAAACTGCCAGGAAAACCATCATTGTCGGTTCCATCTTGGCAATCGCCTGGGTGGTCGCGTGATCTTCCTCATTGTGGTAGTAGTCCGCGATAGTTGTCAGGGTGGCATCCAGAGAACCGCTCTCCTCACCGATGGCGCACATCTCCTTCAGGTTGTCAGGAAAGTCTTTGGTAGCCCGGATACAGTCGCCCAGGGAACGCCCTTCCTCGATCTTTGGAATCATTGAGCTGACATCCTCCTGCAGGATGGCGTTGTCCATGACCTTGGCAGTCACCTCCACCGCCCGGTTGACTGTCAGTCCGGACTGGAGCATCGCGGACATGGTGTCCGCGAACTGCGCCGCCCCGTGAAAGACGTTGATCGGCCCCAGAACCGGCATGTTCAGCATAATCTTACCGATCACGAGGCGGCCCTGCTGGGTCCCGGCATACAGCTTGTAAGCAACCACCAGGGCCAGCACCACCAGAAGCATGAGGATATACCACTTCGCGAAGAAGTTGGAGGCATCAATCATGATCTGGGTGATCAGTGGCAGGTCCCCACCCAGAGAGGAGAAAGTGCCTGCCAGGGCCGGAATGACCTTGGCCATGACAACGATCAGAACCACAATCGCCACCAGAACGACGAAGATCGGGTAGGTCATGGCGGACTTGATCTTCTCCGCGTTCTTGTAGGACTTTTCATAGTAATCCTTGAGCGTCGCGAAAGACCGATCCAGCGTACCGGAGAGCTCCCCGGCGCGGATGGTTTCGATAAAGGTGATGGGAAGCTGCTTGCCTCCGTGCCTTTCAAAGGAAGCAGCCATGCTGGATCCCTGGTCCACATCGTCCGCGACCTCAAGCAGGATCTTTTTCAGTGCCTTGTCCGCCGTCTGGTTGGAAACCATGGTCAGAGACCGGCCCAGCATCTGACCGGACCGGAGCATAATCGCAAACTGGGAACACAGGATGGAGAGCGACTTCTCCTGGACTTTCGAGCTCCCGATGGACTTGTTGTACCAGGCGTCCGCGTTTGCGCTTTCTTTGACCGGCTTGATGTCCTCGACCACCGGGCATTTCTCACGGATCTTCATCACCGCCGCGTATTCGTCCGGGGCCTGCACAACGCCGCTGGTTCGGACACCATCCCGTGTTACGGCACGGTAACGGAACGTCGTAGCCATACTTTACCCTTTCATCAATTGTACCTGTAAATTTACAGGCTCCTGTAGGCATTCTGTAGGCATTCAGCCGGGCGCAGGCTCCTACGGCCGCATTGAAAGTGCGCCCGGTCTTTGTTTTTGAACTGTATGACCTCGCCTGGCGGCAAGCGGCCAAAGCGGACTGGACAGTTCCCATCATTTCATCATCGTCTTCCTCTCCCGGCCTTTTGCCGGGAGAGGAAACTCAGGGTCAGCGGAAGCTCATCTTCCGCTTCAAGTATTCCTTATCCGCGCAGGCCTCCATGGCTGTTTCCGGCGTGATGTCGCCGTGGGCGACCATGTTCAGGAGGCAGTTGTCCATCGTCAGGCTTCCCTCGGATGCCGAGGAGAGCAGAGAAGACTGCATCTGCGGCGTCTTTCCCTCGCGGATCAGGTTCCGGATCGCGGGGATCGTGATCATGACCTCGCAGGCCACCATACGGCCGTGCCCACTGGCGCGGACAAGCAGCTGCTGGGACAGAACAGCCTTCAGGGTTGTCGAGAGCTGCATCCGGATCTGGGGCTGCCGCTCCTCCGGGAACACGCCGACGATACGGTCGACAGAGTCAATGGCGGAGTTGGTGTGCAGCGTCGCAAAGACCAGATGTCCCGTCTCTGCCGCGGTCAGCGCGGTCTCAATCGTGGCGAAATCACGCATCTCACCGATGAGGATGATGTCCGGGTCCTCACGGAGGATGGCCCTGAGGCCGTCCGCGTAACTCCGGGTATCCTGCCCGACCTCGCGCTGGTTGATGACGCACTTGTCCGGGGTGTAGATGTACTCGACCGGGTCCTCCAGCGTAATGATGTGATCCTCACGCGTGTGATTGATCTCATTCAGAATAGCCGCCAGGGTCGTGGATTTTCCGCTTCCGGTCTCACCGGTGACCAGAATGATGCCCTTCTGATAGGTCGGGAACTGGGAGACCACCTTGGGAAGGCCCAGATCACTCAGTTTCGGAATACGGTTGCTCAGGATGCGGAGCGCCGCGGATACATGGCCCTGCTGCCGGAAGAGGTTGATACGGACTCTCTCCCCTCCGATCGATATGGCCGCGTCCAGCTCCCCGATCTTCGCCATCTCTTCGTAGCGGTCTCCTGCCAGGAACTTTGCCATCTCCTCGCAGTCCTCGTGTGTCAGCGGTGTATCCGTCAGATCAGCCAGCCTGCCGTCAATCCTGCCCTTGGGCGGGAGTCCACAGCAGAGGTGGATGTCGGAGGTATGCTGCATCGCCGCGATCTGAATCAAACTTTCTACATTTACCATATCATTCTCCGTTCTTCAGACATCCAGGTTGATGGCCCTGGCAACTTCCTCCGCAGTGGTGATCCCCTTGTAGACCAGCTCATGTGCGTGCTCGATCATGGGCACATATTCCGTCTTCTCCGCCATATCGCGGAAGGCCTGTTTGTCTCCGCCAGAGGTGATGACTCTTCTCAGTCCGTCGTTCATGACCAGCACCTCATAGACACCGATTCGTCCCCGGTAGCCCGACCCAAAGCAGAAGTCACAACCCTTGCCATGGATAAACTTATCCCCGATCTTCGGCACCAGATGCGCCGTCTCCAGGGTCAGGGAATCCGGCATGTACTCCGTCCGGCAGTTCTTGCAGACACGCTTGAGCAGACGCTGCGAGATGATGCCTCTGAGGCCGCCGGCGATCAGGAAGGGCGCGACCCCCATATCATGCAGACGGTCGACAGCGGAGACCGCGTCCTCCGTATGGATGGTCGTGATGACCAGGTGGCCGGTCATGGCCGCACGCATGGCGATCTCGGCGGTCTCCCCGTCACGGACCTCTCCGACGCAGATGACATCCGGGTCCTGTCTCAGGATGGCGCGAAGGCCGGAGGCGAAAGTCAGCCCGACTTTCTCGTTGATCTGTACCTGTGTGGCGCCGTCGATGTTGTACTCGACCGGGTCCTCCAGGGAAATCAGGTTTGTGGACTCACTGAGCAGCTCGTTGATCAGCGTATACATAGTGGTGGATTTTCCGGAACCGGTGGGACCCACGATCATGATAACACCCGAGGTCAGGCCCAGAAGCCTGTCCAGTTTCCTGTTCTCCAGTTCCGGCATCCCGATGCCTTCGCGGGACAGAAGTCCTCTGTCCGCGCCGAGGATTCGGATAACGATTTTCTCCCCGTAGATGGTCGGCAGGGTAGACACACGCATGTCGAGCGTGCCGTTCTTGACCTTGAGGACGGCACGGCCGTCCTGCGGCACGCGCCGCTCGACGATGTCCATCCGGGCCATGATCTTCATACGGGAGATGACAGAGTCCTGCAGCTCTCTCGGAACCGTCAGGATCTTGTGCAGGGTACCGTCGATACGCATGCGGATCTGCATGTCACCCCGGGACGGCTCAAAGTGGATATCGGATGCGTGCTCCGTCTGGGCACGCTCGATGATGGAGTTGACCAGGCGGATCGTCGGGGCGTTCTCGGTGGACTCCGCTACCGTATTCACCTGTTCCTCGGTGAACCCGGCTTCCTCCCTCATCTGCGCGATGGCCTCCGCGGCACCCTCATTGCCGTAGAGGACGGAGATCGCGTGCTCGACAGCCGCGGTGGACGCGATCATCGGCACGATCTTCATCTTAGAGGTAATCTGCGCGTCCTCGATGGCGAAGAAGTTCAAAGGGTCCGCCATAGCCAGGAAGAGATTTCCCTTTGCGACTCTGACCGGAACAATCAGGTTCTTCTTTGCCAGGGTCCTGGGGATATACTTCGACAGCACAGGATCGATGTCCGTCTTGGTCAGATCGATGTAATCAATACCCAGCTGCTGACGCAAGGTCTCAATCAGCTGTGCTTCGGTGATATACCCTTCATCGACGAGCTGTTTCCCCAAACGCTCATGGGTTATTTTCTGATCCTCAAGGGCTTTTGACAGCTGCTGTTCTGTAATCAGGTTGACAGAAACGAGCATGTCGCCCAAACGCATACTTTTCATAAGCTACATTCCCTGTTCAACACAGCCCGATAAAGGCCAACACTAACGTAAGCTACCCGCGGCAGAATCTGCCCTCCAAATCCGCCAGCTCATATCCAGAGGGTATGGGCTCCGGCATCGCGTTCATCGCTTTATTACTTTATCGTTATATCATTTTATTTCTGCTTTTTATTCCTTTTTCTGTCTATATATCCTGATTCCTTTATTTCTATTTATCTCTATCTCCAGTTTTCCTGTTCCCGCATGTTTGAACTTCCATCCTTTGATGGGATTATAACACAGTTTTCCGAGCCTCTTTCACAAATCCGGAACAAACTCAGAGAGCTTTCCCAGCGGAAACTGATCCCGCAGAGGAACCTCCTCCTTCCGCCTTGTGATCTCCACCAGGCCCAAAGCGGTCCGGTCGACGACCTGTGTTCTGACCGGATCGTGCCAGACCATCCGGCGAAGCTCCTCCAGGAGCTGTCTGTCCCGGTCCGGAGAGGTCTGATTGATAAAATCAATCAGGATGATGCCGGAAAGGTTGCGGAGTCTGATCTGACGGGCAGCCTCCGCGGCCGCCTCCAGATTCACCAGATAGACGGCCTCTTCTTTATCCTTTTTGCTGATAAAGCGGCCGGAGTTGACATCGATGACCGCCAAGGCTTCCGTCTGCTCAATCACCAGGTCTCCCCCGCCCTTCAGGTTCACCTTTGAGGAAAGCGCCCGCTCCAGCTCCCGCGTCAGGGAGAAGAGCTTGTGCATGGGAAGAAGCGGATCCTGATAGAGGGTGAGTTTTGAGAAAAGCGAGCTCCCGGAAGATTCCAGATATCGGCGCATCTCTTCAAAAAGCGCCGGATCATCCGTCAGAACTTTCTCCAGCTCCGCTTCGCTGAGCGAGTCCAGCCGCTTCAGCCACCTGAGCGGTTCCCGGTGAAGCGGGCTGAAGATGGGGCGGTAGGGAGCGGTCTTCTGAATGTGAAGAAGCTCCTCTGAAAGAGAGACAAGCTCCCGGAGAATCTCTTCTAAAGCTGCCTCTTTTGCGTTGGTGCGGACAAGGAGGCTGAAAGAGAAGGGCGCCCCGGCAAGGTCTGAGAACTCCCGGGAGCGGCGGATCTCTTCCTTCAGCTCCATTTTCCGCTTTTCCGGAATTCTGTGGGAAACGCCGATGCCGCTCCCGCCTAAGGTAAGGATCAGGTAGCGGCCAAAGAGCGACAGCCGGGTCGAGAGGGAGACATCCTTCTTCCCGAAAGCCTCCCGGGAGATCTGCACCAGGAGCTCATCCCCCGGCATGATATCCGGGGATCTGCCCTTCTTCGTATAAATCGGGTCCTTGATCTCCTCCAGGGGGAGATAGCCTGAGATTCCCGGAGAAAACTCGACAAAGCAGGCTTTGACCCCGGGGACCACCCGGTCCACCCGCCCGATATAGATGTCCTGAAGCTTGGGAGATTCCTGACATTGATCCGCGTGAATCTCCACAGCGTGCCCGCCCTCATCGAGAAGATAGGAAACAATCCGCTGCGTCTCCCCCTCCCGGCCTGCCCGCTCAACCAGCCATTTCAATCTTTTTCCCTCCCGGAGCTCTCTGATTTTTGCGCATGCTTTCGCACGCTTTCGAATGCATCGATCCGGCAGAAGGCCTGAGCCATCAGAGAATCTCCTCTCCGAGGGCGATCAGTGGGACAAAGCGCCCACCGCCCTCCTCCATCTTCTGCGCGTACACCTCATCCCGGTTCAGCAGGAAGATTCCCGCATGGTAATCCCAGCCCTGATCCCGGAAGAACGCCTCCATGCAGAGATCCGGCCGGAGGTTATCCTCTGATCCGGCGGAGAGCTGGAGATACAGGTCTCCCCGCCGCTCCGCGGCGGGCGCATCGTCCGCGATGCCCTGGATGATACGGGGAGCGGGATCGATTTCAGCCTTATAGATGAGCGGGCGGATATTGATCTCCCGCTCGCTTTTCTTGGTCTTTTTCTTCACAAGGATCTGCTCTCCGCTCAGCCACTCCTTCAGCCTCCCTTTCCAGTCAGAAGGGGCACTGTCCAGCTCCCGGAGGGTCAGAGTATAGTCCGCTGCCGCGACCAGGGCCATGCCCTTGTTGGCCTTGCCCAGGGGGATGCTCCTTGCGTCCAGGAAATGAACCCCCTCGGGGGAGGTCTCATTCAGACGCGCTGTAAGCTCCCTCCCGCTTCCAGACAGGTTCAGGTCCACATCCACATACTCCGAGTCGGAAGTCATCCCGACCCCCAGGGGGAAGGCATAGGACATGGACATATGGGGACTGAAGCCCTCTGTGAAGACCACGTCCACGGCAGACCTCCGGAGCTGTTTCTGGAAAGCCCGCATCATATCCAGATGTCCGATGTACTTCATCAGACCCTGTTTCGCATACTTGATCCGTACTCTCATCTCACCCATCCAAGCTTCTTTCCTGGAAGCACACGCCTGTGCCATACTTAGCGGCACCGCATTTGCTGCACGCCTGTCTGCAGTTCTCTGTTCCCTCCGCCCGCATGGCTTTCTCCCACTCCCGCCAGAGGAAAGCCCGACTGACGCCGATCTCGATGAAGTCCCAGGGGAAGAGCTCCTCCTCCCCCCGCTTCCGCCTGGTATAAAAGGAAAGGCTGATTCCGGTCTCCTTCAGGGCGGCATCCCAGATCTCCCAGTTCCAGAACTCGGTCCAGGCGTCAAAGAGGGCGCCCTTCCGGTAAGCGGAGAGAATGACCTCCGATACCTTGCGGTCGCCTCTGGCAAAAAGCCCCTCCAGAACGGTCACATAGGCCTCGTGATACATGTAACGGATGCTCTTCTGATTCTGCATCTCCCGAACCTCGCTCTTCACAACCGATGCAAAGTTCAGATAATCCTCCGGGTCAAACATCGATGCCCACTGGAATGGCGTGAAGGGTTTGGGCACAAAAAAGGAGGTGGAGATCGTAATCATGCACTTGCCATGGCGCGCTTCCTTCGGAATCTCATAGTAGGCCTCCGCGATTTTCTCCGCCAGGCGGGCAATGTCCCTCTGGTCTTCCTCCTCTTCCAGGGGAAGGCCCAGCATGAAGTACAGCTTCACCTTGTTCCAGCCGCCAGCAAAGGCATCGGAAGCCCCCCGGAGGATATCCTCCTCGCTGAGGCCCTTGTTGATCACATTCCGCATCCTCTGGGAGCCCGCCTCCGGCGCGAAGGTCAGGGAGCTCTTCTTCACATCCTGAACGCGGCTCATGACATCCAGAGAGAAGGCATCAATCCGGAGAGAGGGCAGGCTGATGTTAATCTGACTTCCCTCACAGCGGGCGAGGAGATGCTCCATCAGGCCCGGCAGATCCGGATAATCGCTGGTAGAGAGTGAGCTCAGCGAAATCTCATCCTGCCCCGTCCCCGAGAGCATCTGCTCCGCCTGCTTTTCCAGCACTTCTCTGCTCTTCACCCGGGTTGGCCTGTAGATCATACCCGCCTGGCAGAAACGGCAGCCACGGATGCAGCCCCGCTGCACCTCCAGGGCCACCCGGTCCTGGGTCACCCGCATGAAGGGAACCAGGGGCTTTTCCATGTAGGGGGCCTCATCGAGATTCCGGACCAGCTGTTTCTGGACGCGTGAAGGCACCCCCTCCGCGTTCGGCAGGAAGGACTCCAGGGTCCCGTCCTCATGATAGTTCGGCGTATAATACATGGGCGCGTAGATTCCGGGAATCTCAGAGGCTGCCCGGCGAAGAAACTCCCGCCTTAAGACGCCCTCCTCTTTGCAGGCCTTATAGAGGTCCAGGAGGGGTCCATAGACCGTCTCCCCCTCGCCGATGTAAAAGAGATCAAAAAAAGCGGCGATGGGCTCCGGATTGTAGGCACAGGGACCGCCCCCGATCACGATCGGACTTCCCTCCCCCGTCTTAAGTTCCTCCCCGGAAAGATCCTGTACACATTCCCCCTCTTTCCCGGCCCCGGGCTTCATTTCCCGGACATAGAGCCTGTCTCTGGCCAGAAGCGGGATCCCGGAGAGATCCAGGATCTGGAGGATGTTGCTGTAGCAGAGCTCATACTGCAGGGTGATTCCAAGGAAATCAAAGTCCAGAATCCTGTCCTGGGATTCCAGGGCAAAGAGCGGGATCCGCTGCCTGCGGCAGATCTGATCCAGGTCCGGCCATGGCGCATAGACGCGCTCACACCAGGTGTCCTCCCGGCGGTTGAACATCTCATAAAGGATCTGAATGCCCAGGTGGGACATCCCAATCTCATAGACATCCGGGAAGCACATCGCGAAACGAATTTTCCCCTCCCGATCTTTGCGGATCACATTCACTTCATTTCCGAGATAGCGCTCCGGTTTTTCCACCGAAAGCAGAATCTCCTCAGAAAGTGCCAGCTGAAAAGCCATCTGCTGCTCCCCCTTCGAGTGCTCAATCCTGGACAGACCCCTGACGCGCCCTGCCATCAACAGTCTTCCGGACATAAACACACAGGAGGCCAGAACCGGCCTCCCGGAAATCTTTATCGCTCTATCGTTCAGGCTGAATTTCAGGCTGAGGCAGAATGCAGGAGCCTTTATGGGCCGCCTCAAAGCCAGCAATTAAGCCTCCTCTTCATTAAACAGCATATCAGATCCACCTGAATGCGTCAACGAAACATAACCTGAATGACGCCTATATGGTTTTATCTGGGTATTATTTCAAAACATCCGACCTGCTTCCCCCCAGGGTCATTCTTCTCTCCAGGCGCTGCATGCGAGCGGTATCCCCGCGAACGGGACGCTTCCAGGCAGTTTTCGCAGGCGTGCATCCCCCTGGAAGCGTCCCGGCAGACAAGCCTATGTGTATAGAGAAAGCTCTGTGGATGCGGCAGATAAGCTCCCCTGCCGATGACAAAGGAAAGGATCAGGACCGCCAGATTTGATGCGCCCTGCTCCATACAAAAAGCCCCGGCAGCCTTCTGCCGGGGCTTTCAGGGGCTTTTCGCCATCTCCCGTATTTTTGCTTTTGCTCTGAACTTCCACGCTTTGCGCAGCAAGTGCGAAAAGCGGACTGGACAGTTCCTTTTTCCCCTCTCTTAATTCTCTAATATTCAAATTTTCCTAATTCTTTTATTCGTTCATTCTCTTATTTTCTTAATTCTCTACCATCATTCTTCTTAAAAAAGGAGAAAACTGAAGGAGTTTCCTGGATCCGCCCGCATCAGGCTCATTTTCCCAGCGGGATCTCCACAACCTCCGCCATCCCCCTGAGGCAGTGTTCAATCTGGTCTGAGATCTCCCGCACCAGGCGCGTTGTGATCTCCTCATTCTTTTCCTTCTCCAGGCTGTCATAAAAACCTGCCCGGACACTTGGGGTGATTCTGCGGATCCTCGTCTCGAACTGGGAGCGGGACACCATCCGGCGGACAAGCGGCGGAATGTTCAGATCCATCATGTGCTTCTCCATGCGCTCCTTCCCGAAAAACAGCACCAGGATTGAGAGAATCATGCCCGCCGCGATCCCCTTGAGGCCGCTGGCGATCAGCGCAATCCCAGATCCCCCGCAGAGAAGCCCCACGAGTACGGTCAGGATGGCATTGATCATCCAGGTGATCTCCTCCACCGCGAAGATGCTTCTGGCTTCAATCCCAAAGTCCACATCCGAGAGGGAGAGATAGGAAGTCAGGTTCAGGGCCCGGTAGGGAATGTTGTGGCGCACGCAGATCGGCATGGTGTGTTCATCCAGCTCATAGGCCACCGGCTTCAGCCAGGACGAGATGGCGCCAGTCAGAAGCTTCTGGCAGAGCTCTCCCCGGAGGAAATGATCGATCTCCCCTTTCAGCTCTTCATCGATGTCCGAAAGGCGGGCGATCCCGCCTCTCTTCCAGCGGTCAAAAACGTTCATGACCGCATGGTCCATGATGGGCGAGACCAGAGCATCAACCACCGCCTTATACAGCTCTTCGATGTGCTCCTCCACCAGCTTTTCCACGGTGTTGGAATCGATCAGGCCCGCGACCTCCCGCCGGAAAGAACGCATCTCGTCGTCAATCCGCCCGCTGTAGGCCAGCCCCTCCGCCACGGAGAACTGCGGTTCCTTCCCGGTTACAACCACCCCTTCCGGGAAGGCATCCCGGCACCAGATCCGCAGAGCGGGCAGGTTTGAGACACCGCCGGTCAGAAAGACCAGCTCAGGGCTTTTGCCCTTGATCTTTTCCCGGACCCTGGAGAGGCTGCCGGAAAAGACCGTGTGGAAAGACTCCCCGCCAAGGCGCTCTGAAGGTCCCTCAAGCAGACGCGCGGCCATCTCCTGGTCCATCCGGAGCGTCAGAGAAAGCGGCTCCCTGTAGAGGATCTCCAGCGTTCGGAGGCAGGGATGGTCCTGCCAGTACGCCTCATCCGAAAAGTATTTCTCCTTCAGGCGTCTCGCCGCAAACTCCGCGTAGGTCTGCCAGGCCGGGCTCTCCTGAAAGATCTCTTTGATGACCTCCCGGTCCGGACTCTCTTCAATCGCAAAGGCCAGAAGCATCTCATCCAGGATCCCGCCGCCCAGAACCACCTCTCCGGCAGTCAGAAGCTCCACCTCCGACCCACCCTCCACGTAGGCAAAGTCCGTGGTCGAGGATCCCACATCCACCACCAGGACCGGCTTGGAGAGGATGTCATAGCCGACCTGGAGATACCTGGACTGGCAGGAACAGATGAGGGCGGCGCGGGACTCCGAGACAATGCGGACCGGCGGATAGCCGATCCTTTCAAAAATCTCCCGGTAAATCTCCCGGGCAGTCCCGTTCCAGCCCGCCGGGCAGCCGATATAAAAACAGCAGTCGGCATTCTCTGTAAGGTCCTCCCCCTCAGGGAGGCTTTCCCGAAGTTCCTCCAGAACCTTTTCGGCAAAGATCCGGATGTCTCCGGCACTCTCTTTGTCCGTCAGAAACCTGCTTTTGAAGCGGATTTTTCTGTCTCTCGCATCCGCCCGGTAGCAGGCACTCTCCCCGATCAGGGTCTCCCCGGAGGGGAGAATGGCATAGGCGCTGATAAAGCTCTCCGCCCCGCCCGCGGGCACTATTCTGGGCTGGGTATCCTGCCCCTTTTTCAGCTTCGCGACCGCGCTCTCCGCATCCCCAAGATCAAATCCATAATAGTATTCCATAGCTGCTTTCCATTATCGTAAACCTGCCAATGGCAGCAGGGTCTCTAGATCTCCATCGCCGCGAGCCCCTTCCGGATGACAGCGCCCCCAGAGAGGAGGGCCGGCCGGATCGTCAGGCTCTCTTTCATCGGCGATGGCAGGATCTCAAAAAATCTGGCGTTCTTCTTCTCATAGTCCAGAATCTCCACTCCTTTTCTGTGGAGATAATAGGAGATCTCGCTGATCTGGGAGTCAATCCTGCCATCTCCCGGGCTCTTCCGTCTTGCCGCATAGGCGCTCTCCAGGAGGGAGGAGAAAAGCTCCGCTTCCTCCTGACTCAAAGTCCCCTCAGACTCACAGACATCAATCTCATCCGAAAGCGCCCGGGCCTTCTCTGTCTCCAGGCAGTGATCCGCCGTCAGGAGGATTCCCTTCAGGACATGGTAGGTGTTCTCCGCGTCAATCAGATATTTCTCCTGAACCTGTCCTGTCATGTCCGGAAGATTGGCTTTTGTTCTGCCTTTTGCCTCTTCCGGAGCGGATTTTCTGTAAAAATATCCCCCGGCCGCGGTCAGAGCGGAGCCTGAAATCCCCCAGAGGATCTTGAAAATAAGCCCTCCGGCAAAGGCCGATGAGAGGAGGATGAGAAGGACGCCCGCGCCAAAGAGGATGGCCGCCTGCCTCGGAAATTCCCGCGTCTTTGGGGCAGCGCTCTGGATCTCCCAGCGTTCACTCTCTCTGACCGCGCCGATCAGAGGCAGGGCTCCCCGGACAGTCTGGAGCAGGTACTGGGCAGATTCCCGCCCTTTTTCCCCTTGATCCAGCTCCCCAGCCCGGAGCATCAGACGGTCCGTCTCCTTCTCCAGGACCTTCAGCGCCCCCTCAGCGGACCGATCCGCTCTCAGGGCCGCGAGGACCTGTTCTTCGTCATCTTCCAGGAGAGAGACGAGGCTCTTTTCTTCCGTCCCTTCTTTCCCCACTGTGCTCTCGATTTTCTGACTGGTCCGGGCAGTGATCTCAGCTGGTTTTGCTCCCTGGCCTGCGCCTGTTCCTGTTTTTCCCAACGCTCTTCCTCTCCTGTCAGATCCGTCCCAAGGTCCGGCGGGTTTTCTCTGTCCCTTTCTCCGCCGCTCTCAAGGATCTTCGTGCTCTGTATCTGATTGTTTAATCTTTCATCACGATCTTCGCGTTTCGCGCGCTCCGTGTCTTTCTCACACAGCGCCTGCTCCAGAGCCTCCCGGCCTTCCCCGATCTCTTTCGTCCGGCTTCTGACCGCGTTCCCAACACTCTCCAGGGCCTCTTTCACGTTCTCCACCGCACTCTCGACGCCCACGTTCAGAAGGCTCTGAAAATACTTGCCCACAGCTGTCCGGGTCTCCGGACTTCCGCGAAGAAGTCCCGAAAGAATGGTGTTGTAGCCACGAAGCCCCGCATTTATGACATCGGACATGGCGGGGCCAAACTGATCCATGGCGTCAAAAAGGGTGCTGACGAAAGCCTCCCGCTCCTCAAAGCTGGCGGAGGTGACCCAGCGGTCCAGAATCTCCGCGATTTTTGAGGCTTCCGGGTGAATCCTCGTCTTTCTCTCAAAGTGATCCCGCTTCACCTGCCAGGTCAGGGCCCAATGCTGCATGGCCCCCTTCTCGGAGCTTCCCACCACCAGAAGCCTTCCCCTGTCGCCGGCCGGATTTTCGCGGATTTCCCGCTTTTCAAAAAGCATGCCGATGATGTCATACTCCGGGACAATCTTCCGGATCCGCCCCCGAAGCCTTCTGTAGCTTTCCTTGTCAAACATCTCCGGAGCGATTCCCGGACCATCGTTGTTGTAGATGGTGGTCAGGGCATCCTGCATCTCTGGCGGAAGGCAGAGCGCGCTGTACAGAGCCAGGTTTCCGCCCTTGCTGTGCCCGCCGACACGCCAGATCTGATCTTTCCAGTTCTCCATCTCCTGCATAACCCTTCTGAGGTACTCTGCAGCGTGCTCCTGGGCCTCTGTGACCATGTAGCTGATCTTGAAATCCTCCCGCCAGCCGACCACCGTGTTGTCAGTCCCCCGGAAGCCGATATAGTGGCTCTCATCCGGCAGACAGAAGTGAAAAGCGGCGAACTGGGTCTGGGCGCCGTAGCGGTGGGAATCCATGATGATGTTCACATAGTCCCGCATCAGGATTTCTGAGAAGCGCTCTGAGTCCTTGACCTCCCTGAGGAACTCATTATTTCTGGCCTGATCCTGACCGGGAATTTCCCCGCGCTCCGGGTGCTCAAAGAAGCGGTCCGCGGCATCCCGAAGAGTGACAGCGCCCTCTCCGTGTCCCGGAACAATGCCGTCAAAACAGTGATAACAGATCTGGGAGAGCACCAGGTTGTCCACCTCATTGAAGGGTCTCTCCCAAAAGGAAAGATCCCCCCGCCATCTGATGTACTCGATCAAGTCCGCCATAAATCCTCCTCCCTCCCCTGTGGTGACTCATTATAGCCGCAGCTTTTGGGATTTGCCAATACTGTCGGTTCAAGATGCCCCCTCCGGGGCGTTTTCACTTCCCAGGATCCCATGCAGCCCAGGATCAGATGGCAGATTCTGCTGCGGCCAGGTCAGTCAGATCTCTTCTGGGATCGGCTTATTATGGGCTCAGTTTCTTATGGACTCTCTCTGGCCTGGCTTTTTCTGAGGCCTGCCCCCTATGGGGCCTGGTTCTCCATCCTGATCTCACAGAACATGAACCCCGAGGACCGTTTGGAGATCCTCCCACAACACTGAAAAGGTACTGCTCTCTTGTCATAAGCGTCTCCGGATGCTAGAATGCCCTCTAAGGATAACGATACGGGATATGAGATTTGGTAGCTATTACAATCACAGAAGGGAAAAGGGCTTCAGAAACGAAAGCAGACGAAAAACTGCCCGCTCTGACTGCCCAGGAAGGACAGGGGCCTCCCCTTTACGCCGTCCATCCCGATATTCTGTACAAATGCCAGGCAGGGGAGATGTTCCGGATTCGGCGTTTCTGAGATGCTGAAAAGAATCTGCTGCCAAGGGAAAGGACAGGTTATGACACTGAAAGATTTTTACACGGAGATCGGGGGAGATTATACGGGCGTCATGAGAAGGCTTCCAAGTGAGTCCTTTGTGAAGCGCTTTCTCAACATTTTTACGAAGGACAGCAGCTACTTTGAGCTGAAGAACAGCCTGGAGCAGAAGAATCTGGAGGAGGCTTTCCGGGCTGCCCACACGCTCAAGGGTGTCTGCTCTAATCTCAGCCTGGACGGCCTGACAGGGCCGGTCACGGAGCTGACAGAGAAGCTCCGCGTCCCGGGCGGATCCCTCGAGGGATCCGAGGTCCTTTTTGAAGAGGTCACCCGGGTGTATGAGGCCATCATCAAGGGAATTTCCGAACTTGACCCCTGAGCTCTTCTCCTTGATCACTCGGTCTTAGAAAATCCGATCAGGCAAAACTCAAAAACACCCTCCAGGCGCATCGTCACGGACCTTTAGGGTACTGTCATCTCTGGAAGCCCGGAGAGGAAATGCTCGCCGCATGCTTCAAGGCAGGTTCATCAAAGGGATCAGAGGGCAGAGTCTGCATACCGGCCAGCTCATCGTCTGAGGGCATTGCCAGCGTTGATCACGCGCCTCCTGGCATTTCTTGGCTATTTCTATTTCTATCGCAGCAAAACATAAGCGGCGGGACCAGGAAGTCCCGCCGCTTTTTCATTCCTGCCTATACAGATTCTGCCCGGCGATCCTGTCTCCGGGCAGAATACGTTTCTGTGAAAAGTCCCTTCGCTTCAAAAGCAAAGCTGAAAAGGAAGCGCTGGCGCGTCAGGACATCTCTTCGCTCTCGGTCTGACTTACAGGCTCCGCTCCTTCCCCTGCCCAGGTCATGGGTGCCCAGTAGCTGGCCTGGTAAAGGTCGGTCAGGCGGTAAGTGTAAAGCATCTCACTGTCCTCTCCTGCCGAGATTTCCATGTTTGCCAGATGAAGCTCCCCGTCCTCCGGATAGAGGATGGGGTCGCCCAGGGTATACTGAGCCTGGAAGGTCCCATCGCAGCTATAGTAGTCGCAGAGCAGAATGATCTCATCCCCTGGCTCCATCGGGGAATACCCCTTGCCCAGAACGCCGGTGGGCGTTACACTCTGCGCGCCCAGGACCTGGTCCACTCCGGTCTCTTCATTGAACTCGATGATCAGATTGACCCGTTCCCCGTTCAGAAGTGCCGGAATGAACTTGCGGGTGATATAGAGACCATTATCGTCCTCATCCTCGTCGCTGATCGGATAGACCGCCACGGGCTGCCCCTGAAGGGTCAGCCAGCTGCCGTCCCAGTCTACAATCAGATCGCCGTCGTCGTTATAGTCTGCCACGTTGTCGAGTCCAAGATCCAAAAAGCCATCCCCATCAAAGACAAAGACGTTCAGATCCGCAGCCAGGATCTGGGACCACATGTCCTCACTGAGGGAGAGCACCCGTTCTCCATCCTTCTCTTCAATCTCGAGAGGCACAGAAGCGATCACCGGGCTCTTCAAAAGCATCTGAGCCGCAAGTTCCAGAAGACTTCCTGCCATGGAGGAATCACTGCCGCCGAAGAGGGAGCCGTAATCCACGCCGCCGTAGGTTGTTCCATCCGTAGAGGTGTAACTTCCGCTTCCGCCGCCGAACAGGCTTTCCAGAAGATCGATGGTCTGCCCGTAGGAAGAGCCATAGCTGTCATAGCCGTTCCCGTATCCGTATCCGGAATTCCCGAACCAGGAACTCCCGGAATTGGAATTCCCACTGTTTCCAAACCAGGAGCTTCCGGAATTGGAATTTCCACTGTTTCCGAACCAGGAGCTTCCGGAATTGGAATTCCCACTGTTTCCAAGCCAGGAGCTTCCGGAATTGGAATTTCCACTGTTTCCAAGCCAGGAGCTTCCGGAATTGGAATTCCCACTGTTTCCAAACCAGGAGCTTCCGGAATTGGAATTCCCTGAATTTCCATACCAGGAGCTGCCGGAATCAGAGTAGCCGTAGGCGCCCGTCAGGAAGCTGATCATATCCTCCAGGCTCATGGACCCGTAGGAATCATAAGGAGACCCCTGGGAGCTGCTGCCATAGGAGGAACCATAAGAGGAGCCCTGGGAGCTGGACGGATAGCTGCTGTAGGAGGATCCTGATCCCCCTGCCAGACTCCCCAGCAGGGTCTCAATCAGGCTGCCGGACCCGGAGCCAAAGATGGAGGAGCTGCCAGCCGCGATCTGACCGGAGTTCTCCAGGGTGGCGTATGCCCTGACACTCTCCTTCCAGCTGCTGTCGATCCCGATCTTGTCATAGATCTGCACCATGGAGTTGACAGACCTCAGGCTCTTGTTCGGGAAGTAGATGCTCAGGCCGTAAGCGTTCCCGATGTTGTAGGCGCGGTTGTACTTCACCGCGGACTGAACTGCCGATGCCAGGGTCTTCCCCTTCCTGGAGCCAAGCCGCAGGCAGAAATCGACCAGGTCCACCTGATCGAGGCGGCTGCTGGGAGAGAACTCCCGGCTGGAGGCTCTGGCCTCGGCCACCGTCTGATAATCCTTGCTCTGAAGCTGCTCGCTCAGCGCAAGGCCGAAACCTGCCAGCTCCTTCTCCACAATCCCCTGAAGCTCCCCGAGATCCGTCAGGGACAGCGTGGTCTGGCTCCCGGGGCTGGTCTTCTTCGAGGCGGAGATGAAGTCATCAATGATGGTCCGCCCCAAGGCCAGAGTATCCGTCGAGGAGGACTGATCCAGAAGCTTCATCCAGTTGGTGTAGTACCAGCCGGTGCCCGGCTCCGACTCCTCACTGGCGATCAGATAGTCCGCATAAGGGGCCAGGGCAATGCCCGTCTCCAGAGTTGCCATCAGACAGGCGTCAAACCCCACAAAATCAAACTTGACTCCACTGTTCTTCAGGGCGGAAGCCACCTCACTGATGTCCATCGACCCGTTGGGGTACAGTTCATCATAGCCGTATCCGCTGACCGATCCGCCGCCGTGATCCCAGAGAATCAGCATGTAGCGATCCGCGTTCCCTTTATTTTTGCAATACTTGATGAAGTCTAAAAGGTTCTCCTCGTCAGTCATCGCGGACTTGCGGAGGGTTTCATCCAGTTCAAGCCCCTCCCCTGTGATCTCCCAGCGCTGAATCTTTCCGGACTCAATCACAGAGTTCCGCCAGCGCTTGCAGCCGCCGGTCTCCACATAGATGTTGACCTTCGGATTGTCGACCTGGGCGTAGAGAATCTCATTCAGATCGGATGTGGCCATCCCGCTGCCGCTCTCCAGGTCTGTCCCGATCATGTACAGCATGAGGGTGACGGTATCCTTCCCCTTACCCTTGATTTTCGTATACTTTTTCCGCGCCCCGGAGGCCACAGAAGGATTCACCTGGCTGTAGTTGGTGTCCGTACCCTTGGCACAGACCTCCGCCGGCTGAATCCAGAGTGTCCCCGCAAACACCGCCAGAGCGGTGAGCAGGGAGACGATTCTTCTGCCTTCTCTCTTCATTTTGCTTCCCTCAATCCATTCTCAATCGCTGCAAAAGAAAGGTTATGAACTGTATGTCTGCGCTTTGCGCAGCAAGTGCGCAAAGCGGCTTTACAGTTACAAAGAAAGGTCCCTGGGAACTCCCCGATAGGGGAGCCTCCAGGACCTGCCCTCCAGTTTCCCAGGCTGAAGTCCCTGGAGCATCCTGCCGCGCTTAGTCTTTGTCCTTGTCCTCTTTCTCCTGCAAAGCTCCCCTGAGCGGCGCTTCCCCGGATCCGGCGCGAACCGTTCCCTCAACCTTTTCGCCCTTCCTGACTTCTGCGATCCCTTCTTCCTTTTTCACTTTCCTGCTGTGGGGTCTTTCCATCATCTTCCTCCTTTTTATTCATTCCGGGATCCATTCGGATCTGCCAGTTGTTTCACCGCTTCTGCCCCTCGCGCCTGCTTTCTCAGCGTCTTACGCGCGGGTATCTTTCCATCTTCTGTTTCCAGCTGCTGAATCGTAGCTGTCCAGTCGCAGGCTCCTGGGAGCTACGAGGCCGGGCGTAAATGACTGTGGTTTCTTACGCTTGATTCCATACGCTCGTGAGAAATCTTCTCCTAGGCATCCGGCCTCGCGTAGGAATTCTTCATTCCCATGGAACGCTCAAAAAGTACCTTATCCAGGACTTTTCCCGCCTCCTCCCGGATCATCGAAACGATCTTCTCATTCGCCGCCTCTGTCTTTTCCAGGTAAGCTGTCATCTCCTGATCCCCCAGCTCCAGCATCTCCCGGTCCGCCTCCTTGAGGATCCCGCGAGCCCGGGAAGAGGCCGCATTCTGGTAGCGCTCGATGTGGATCAGGCATCTGCCCATGGATGCGTCGGCCAATGCCCCGATCAGCCTCGAGACCCAGTAAAAGCTCTCTGTGGAAACCTCCTCTCCTGTACCTGTCAGATAGTCCGGGAAGCTCCGCACATTCGGATACAGGGGGATCATCGCGTTGAACACGTTGGACCCGAAAGCGATCCACTCGAGGGAGCGGAAACCATCCGGAAGATCGGGCCGGATCTGGATCATCCCCAGAAAGTCCGTCCGGTTGACGCCGATCGGCCGATACATGCCTCCTCTTGACCGATCACCAAAAGCAGAATAGACGTCATAGGCCGTTCCCTGATAGTGGGACGAGAGCAGGTACTTGATATCCTCCGGTGTGATCTTCCGATCCGGAAGCACGCACCAGGGCAGGTCATCGCTCTCCGGGAAATAGCGGGCATTCTGCCCTTCATAGAGCTGACGCTGACTTGGGAGGAGTCTCAAAAGCATGTACCAGGCGCGGGGTGTGTTGTAGACATGATCGCTGTCAGACCGCGTACCAAAAGCCAGGCGGGCATCGAAATGGACAGGATCAGGCTTCCGCTGAAGGTCCAGATGATTGTCCCTGATAAAGTCCAGAAGATCCTCCGAGCAGAGATGTGCCCGCTTCTCCCCGAAGGCGTCCGTGAGATCAAACGAGTCTATGCCATTCTGGTTCGGCATCACCACACAGGCCTCATCCGGAACTCTCTTCGCGATCCAGTGGTGCCCGCCGATGGTCTCCATCCACCAGATCTCATCCTTGTCCGAGATGGCTATGCCGTTCATCTCATAAGTCCCATACTGCGCGAGGAGAGATCCCAGGCGGAGCACCCCCTCCCGGGCGCTCTCCACATAGGGCAGAACCAGGAGAAGCAGATCCTCCTCTCCGATTCCCCCGGGGCGCTCCGGCTTTCCGTCCTTCTCCGGGACAAGCCGCACCAGAGGGTCCGCTCCCAGAACCCGCTCATTGGAGGCAATGGTCTCCGTGGCAGTCATACCGACATTTTTCTCATTGACCCCGGCAGCGGCCCAGAGTCCCTTGCCCTCCAGGGCGTTCGGGGTCATGCTGAAGCGGAAGGCATGTTCCGGAAGGGTCAGCTCCACATGGGAGAGCACCGACCGGTAGGGATTCTGAGGGATGCCCTCTCCACCCACCGCCATCTTTTTTGGGGTGAAATGACCTGCGCTGGCATCATCATTGCGGGCAATCATGGTGGAGCCGTCATAGGAAGCCTTCTTCCCAACCAGAATTGTGGTGCATGACATGAATTCTCTCTCCTTCTATTATACGCGCTCGCGGATATCCGCACGCGCGATTCCGTCATCCAGCCTGTCCGTCCTTCTCGACTGCCTCCGTGACCAGCCCCACAGGATCCAGGAAGAGGGAGTCCACCCGGCCTCTGACATCTGTCAGGTGGTTGTAAGTGAGGCTGTTGTAGGCATTGATGAGGTCTCCATAGACTGCATCCTCATCCACTTCTCCCCAGTTGTGGTAGATGCCTTCCTGATCCACGTAGGTGCCGCTGCAGATGACCGGAAGCTCTTTCTCAAGACGTAAAAGAAATTCCTGGTAGGCAGTCAGCGGCAGACCCGCCTGGGAAAGAATGTTGGCAGCCAGGTAGTTCACTGAGATGAGGTCCCCTCCCTCCTCTTTCGGAAGGCCGAAGTTGTTCCAGATGAAGTAGGGCACCTGATAATGCTTCTGGGTTTCCTCCAGATCGCCGTTCTCGTCAAACCCGGTCAGGCCGTCAATGATGTCGGTCACGTAGTCAGAGGGCTCATGATCGCCAAAGGCGACAATGATGGTCGGCTCGGTGACATTCTCCTCAAACCAGCTGATCAGGTGCTCCATCGCCTCATCCGATCTGCGGATCAGGGTCAGATAGCGCTCCGCTGCCACCACCTCTGTCGACTGATATCCCAGGTCAGGCAGGAAGATCGTGTGCCTGAAACCATTGTCCGTCTGGGCATTGGCTGTATAGCCGGAGTGATTCTGCATGGTCACCTCGAAGATGAACTGCCTGTCACTGCCTTTCTCCTGGAAGATCTCCTCAATCCTCCGGAAAGCGGACTCATCGTCCACGTATTTGCGGATCGTCGTGGCATTGGGGAAGGACTTAATGTCCATGAACCTGTCAAAGCCCATCAGTGGGTATACCCGCTTCCGATCCCAGCCAGACCCAAGATAGGGGTGCATTCCGATCGTCGTATAACCGAGGGAAGACAGATACGATGCCAGGGTTGGGATCTCGCTGGAGATGTACTGCTGGAAGACCACACTGCCTTCCGGCAGGAAGGCCATGGTATCTCCCGCCAGAAACTCATACTCTGTATTGGCTGTGTTTCCTCCCTTCACGGAGACCATCAGATAGCCTGACGTGTACTGATCCATCATGCTGCGGAAGAAGGGAATCGGGTCCTCGGTCACATTGAAATCGCCGATGACAGACAGATCCGAAAAAGCCTCATCCATGATGACGATGATGTTGGGCGCCTTCTGAATGTCAAAAGTTCCGGGCGTCCCTGTCGTTTCCCCGGCCTCAGTGTCTGTCTTTCCGTCTTTGTCCTTGCCTTTGTCTTCAGACTTACCATTGGTTTTCCCGGGCATCGGGATCTGGATCAGGGAACTTCCGGAATTCAGATCATCTGCATCTCCATCTGATCCGTAAAGGGGCTGCAGGTACTCAGACTCCGTCTCCAGGATTCCGGCTTCGATTTCCTCCACCTTCGCGCTGCTGTACCCCTCCGGCTTTCTGATGTTGATCAGGCTCAGATTGGCCAGATAGGCCACCACCAGACCGTTCTTCTTGTAGCGGACATTGGGGGTAAAAAGGGTTGTGTCCATCCCCCAGAAGGTCTTGACATCCTTGTTCTGAATGGCTGAGACCATCAGAACCAGTCCGAGGACAGCTCCAAGAAAGCCCGCATAGCGGAGGAACTGCTTCTTTCCCCAGTTCTTTGTGCTTCCCCGCATCTTTCCGCTGGAGAGGATCAGGAAGACAAAGCCGAAGGAAGAAAAGAGGACTCTCCAGTAGATGGTGTAGGTGAAGTTGGAAGCTACGTTCCCGGCGGTCCGGATCGACAGAATATCCCAGGGAACCAGAGGACTCCCCCGGAACTTGACCACATAGAAGTTGACGACGGCCAGAAGCATCAGAAATCCTGAAGCGATGCTGCAGCCCCAGGGAAGGCTGCCAAAGAGAAAGGCCAGGGCCAGGAAGAAGAGATAATAAAAAATCAGGTTCAGATAGATCATCCGGTAGGGAGGCTCCGCTGTCATATAGGAGTACCTGGCACCGACATGCCAGAAACCGGCATTGTAGAATTCCACCAGAATGAAAGCCAGAAATGGAGCCGCGATGCTGAAAACCACGTTCCAGACCATCTGGAAGATTTTCAGCTGTTTCGAAATCTCCAGGCAGAAATAAAGGCCCGCAAGAATAGAAAGGGCGATCGCTGCCGGAAAGTACCAATTCTCACCGGGCTGAACGTCCTTGTGGGCCAGAGAGGAGAAGACAATCATTACAGAGGATAAGAGAATCGCTCCGCCATACCTGCCAATCCACTTCTGCTTTCCCGCCTGTTCCCCCTTTTTACTCCGATCTCTCGGTTCTGTGATCTCTTTTGCTGCCAATGTATCCACACTTTCTGCCTGCAAATGCCGGCCATCACGAGGAAGGCCGGCATCAAAAGACTGTATTTCCATGCTGCTCTGCTTCTTGATAGAGCAGCAATCTTTCTTCTCTGATTCGATAAAGGACTCCAGTCCGAAATGCCTTTCGGCTGAATGCCTGTAGGATCTGCTGCTTTCGCTTATGAACTGTATGACTGCGATATGCGCAGCAAGTACGCAAAGCGGACTGGACAGTTCCCTGCTTTCAATCGGTCGGACCGTCTTTCAGGTCTATCCGATCCGATCCTGACCTGGCTGGACCATCCTGCGTTCAGGCAGGAAAGAAGCAGTATACCGGGCTGAAATCTCTGCCGGGGATCATCAGGGGGGGATGCCCGCCCTGACTGTTTTGCATTTCACAGGTTCTCACAAAGATAGAACAGCCATCTCCATCGTTCCATCTCATTGCGGATCGGCGCTGGGCAGCCCGTTTTTGATGTGCCTGTGCGTAAACAGGTGCTCCTGGCAGTACTCGTAGCTCCCCTCGCAGCGGGAACAGTAACGGAACTCCAGGTTCGGGTCGTCGAGCTCCGTGCGGCCGCAGATGGTGCAGCGATGCCGGGCTCCATTCCGATCCATCCTGGGATAGGCGGCGCGCTGATTCCCGTCATGGAAAGGCCCTTTCTCCCTTACCGCGCGGCCCATGATGCCGGTCCCTTTCACTTTCCCGGCATTCCCATGCCTTGCGGATGCGCGTGTGGCTTTCCGGAAAGAGGCACGTCTCCTGATCTCTCCCGGTGAAAAATGCTTCAGATTCCGCGTCAGCAGGAAGTAGAGGATGAAGTTCAGGAGGGATACGATGATGATCACCCGCCCGGACCAGTACTGCATCCGGATAAAGTCATAGACCAGAAAAGCCCCGTAAAGCCAGCCCAGCCACTTGATCTTCACCGGAATCAGGAAGTAAAGAAGGACCTGCATGTCCGGATAAGTCAGCGCAAACGCCAGGAAGATGGACATGTTGATGTAGTAGGTGCTGCAGTAGTAGGGAATGGCCATGATGTTGTAGGCAGCCCCGTTGGTCCCAATCAGAAGCAGGACAGCGTACAGAAGGCAGGCACCGACCGCGGTCATAAGGATCCCGCTGAAGATGTATACATTAAACAGGAAATCCCCCCAGGTCTGAGCAAGGACCTTCGCGATGCTGTAATAGAAAAAGAGCATGATGATCGTGAAGATATCGAGGCTTGAGGGCGGAACCACAATCCAGGTAATGATGCGCCATACCTGCCCGCTGTGGAAAATCGCTTCCGGATCCAGCCGGCAGTAGTTGAGAAAACCCGGCGAGATCAGACTCATGATATACCCGGCCGCGTACAGAGCGATGACAATCACCGGGAGGTCATGGAGCGCGTACTTTCCAAAGCGGCGTTCCATCTTTTTCAGAAACTTCATTGTTTTCCCCTTCCTTTTCGCCTGGGTGCATTAAGCCTCCGAAAAAGCCCAGGTATTCACGCATCCCGGCACAAAGTAATGGATATTATAGAGAAAAAAGGTGCGAATGTACAGAGACTCCAGGGAGAGATCACAGAAAAAACATGAAAATCCGGTTCATCACCGGATTTTCTCCCTTTGCCATTCAGCTGTCTCCCATCTCCCAGGCCTTTGAAGGCCCGGACATGACACTTCCGCCTCTCCCAGACAAAGCTTCAGCGCGTCTGTCCGTAAATCTTTTCCAGGTTCTCCATCCGGGCACCCATCCCCTCCAGGAGAAGGTCCAGAAGCACCATGGCGGTCATGGCCTCCAGCACCACCACTGCCCTGGGCACGATGATCGGGTCATGCCGGCCGGGGATCTCAATCTCGTGAAGGTCTCCATCCACTCCAAGACTGCTCTGCTTCTGGCTGATGGACGGAGTCGGTTTGAACGCCGCCCGGACTGTCAGGGCACTCCCATCGGACATGCCGCCCAGGACACCGCCCGCGTGGTTGGTCTTTTTCAGGATTTTCCCATCCCGCCTCTCCCACTGGTCATTGTTACAGCTCCCGGTACTCTCCGCGGCGGAAAAACCGTCCCCGATCTCCACACCCTTGACGGCGCCAATGGAGAAAAGGGCCTGCCCAAGCCGGGCATCCAGCTTGTCAAAGACCGGCTCTCCAATCCCGGCCGGCAGGTTCGTGACAACGCACTCCACCACCCCGCCCAGGGAATCCCCCCTCCTCATGCTTTCTTCTAAAAGCTCTGTCGCCTCTTTCTCGGCCAGCGAATCTGGCATGCACAGAGGCGACAGGGAGAGATGCTCCCGGTCAAAACGCTCCATGGAGATGGACACCGGACCGATCTTTCTGCTGTAGGAGAGAAACTCGATGCCGAGGGACTGAAGAACCTTCTCGGCGACAGCCCCGCCCGCCACCCTGGCCGCCGTCTCCCGGCCGGAGGAACGGCCGCCTCCTCGGTAATCGCGAAAGCCGTATTTCTGATCAAAGGTGATATCCGCATGCCCCGGGCGGTAGATCCCGGAGATTTTGCTGTAATCCCTTGAGCGCTGATCCTGGTTTCGGATGATGAGACTGATGGGGGTCCCGGTCGTTCTGCCCTCAAAGGTCCCAGACCAGATTTCGACCTGATCCGGCTCCTGCCTTTTGGTGCTATAGCGCGACTGCCCGGGCCTGCGCCGATCCAGCAGGACCTGGATGTCCTCCTCCTTCAGAGAAAGCCCCGCCGGGCATCCGTCAATCACACAGCCGATCCCCCGGCCGTGGCTCTCCCCCCAGGTCGTAACCCGGTACAGTTTTCCAAATGTTGATCCTGCCATGGATCTCCCTTCCAAGATATTTATCGTACCTGTCCAGGTACGAGACCAGGCGCAGGCTCCTGCGCCCGCATTCAATCTGCGCCAGGCGCATGACACGCACACATGTCGGGCGAAACCGCCTGACTGAAGACGCAGAGATACCCATAAGCACGGGAATCTGCGACAGAATTGGCGCGAGAAAGCATATACCGGTGAAATGCCTGGCAAATTCGAATGGTTCCCGATATAAGATATCAGGGCGCTCTCTGAGCGCCCTGTCCATACTCTTACCGTTCCGCCAGCGGCGGCTCTCCGAAGATGCCCTGGGAAGCCAGGGTTTCAGTGATCAGAATGCTGTTGGGTGTCTCCACATAAAGCTGCTTGCCCTTCATCACCAGCGTCTTCTTTTCATAGTCAATGGTAAAGAAGCGCATGTAGTTGGACTCATGGCAGAGAACCACCATCGTCTTCTCATCCGGGAAGACATCAATGTCCTTGGGATAGCCGCCCGAGATCGGGAGAATCAGGATCTCTGTCAGCATGCCCGTCGCCTGGTCGATCTGAAAGATCCCAACGGAATTCTCCCCCGCGCTGGAAGTATAGAGATAGTTTCCACTGGGCGAGATCCGGAGGGCACAGCTGGCGGAGGAGACATCCTTGTCATCAAAAATGCTCTTCACCTGCTGGATCAGCTGGAACATCTCCTTCGTGTTTTCCGGCTGATAACGATACACAAGAATCTGGTTCAGGATCTCGCAGTTCACATAGGCATACTTCCCGTCCCTGGAGAAACACATGAGACGCGGGCCGGCATTCAGCGGGAAACGCAGGATGTCATACAGCCTCAGCTTCCCATGCTGGTCCACCTTGTAGATCTTGGCCTGATCGATGCCATTGTCCACGGCACAGAGATATTGGTCGTCCGGCGTCGGGATCACACAGCTCACATGCGGCCGGAAAGAACGCTCCGCCACAGAACCGATTCCCTGGTGGAAGATCCCGTCAAGGACCGAGCCCAATCGGCCGTCACGATGGGTGTGCACCACCGTAACTTTCCCGTCATGATAGCCGCCGACAAAGAGAAACTTTGCGGAGCTGTCCGTCGAAAGGTAGCAGCCGCGCATGCCATCAATGTCCACCTTGTTGATCGGTGTAAGCCAACCATCCTCCTCAATTTTCAACACCTCTACACCTTCATCCGCGATGGAATAGAGATAGCGCCCGCTGCGCGAGAGCGTCAGGTAGGAAGCATTGTGAACCGGAACAACCCCCCGTTCCGTCAGGGTCCTCCGTTCATCATCCACATCGTAAATATGAATTCCGATGCTACTCCCGTGCGTATAAGTCCCGACATAAGCAACATATTTCTTTTCAGGCATCGATGAAACCTCCATGTGGTTGGAAATCCCGAATCCTCCGGGCGCTGAAAAATATCCTCAGAGCATGTTCATCATAACATTTGGAAAAAACCCTGTAAACCTGATTTTCACTTGTCTCAGCTGCCTGAAAAGAGCACTCCCGCACTCCCGGAAGCATTCTCTGGCAGGTCCACAGAGCCCTTCAGGCCTCTTTTCGCTCTCTCAGAGCTTTCTCTGCGTTTTCTTTAATTTATTCTCTCCATTTTCTCAGTTTCTTCCAGGGAGATGAAATCCCTGGCCTAATAAAAATTTCTGTGTGAGATCCAGAATCCTGCCCGATCAGACAGTTTTTTAAGAGAGCCGCGAAATCGGGATCAGGCCGGAGACAGATCCGATAAAGGATCGCAGCTGCCCAGCCTGAGGCGCCTCAAGGCATTCGGCCGGGCTGAGGCTCCTGCGCCCGCATCAAATGTGTTTCTGTCCTTTTCTTTTAAAATGTATGACATCGCTTTACGCAGAAAATCTGCAAAGTGGACTGGAGAGTTACGAAAAAAGTTACAATCCTGTTGACAGCGAGGGGAAAATCTATATAATCAGCATGGGTCGGAGTTCAGTAACGCTAAACTCCAAGTTTAATTTTGATTTACCAAGAGGTAGGCATGGAAATCGGACCAAAAATCAAGCGCCTGAGGCTTGAAAAGATGCTGACACAAGAGGAACTTGCGGACCGGACAGAGCTCTCCAAAAGCTTCATCTCCCAGGTGGAGCGGGATCTGACAAGCCCCTCCATTGCCACCCTGATCGACATCCTGCAGGCTTTGGGGACAAACCTGAAAGACTTCTTCAATGACGAGACAGACAGTCAGATCGTCTTCCATGACAGTGACTACTTTGAGAAGATGGACGAGGAGCTCGGCAACAAGACAGAATGGATCATCCCCAATGCGCAGAAGAACAGGATGGAGCCCGTCCGAATCACACTTGAACCCGGGGGATGCACCTATGAGGCAATGCCCTTCGAGGGGGAGGAGTTCGGATATGTGCTCTCAGGCACACTCTCCATCCACTTAGGGCAGAAGGTTTTCAAAGCAAAAAAGGGAGAGTCCTTCTATTTCAAGGCCACGCTTCCCCACCATATTGAAAACACCGGCAAGGGCAGTGCCATCTTTATCTGGGTCTGCACGCCGCCAAATTTCTGACTCTGAAACCAAAGACCTGCATTTGACGGAGCCTTTCTTCGGCCTCCACAGACGAGGAACTTCAGAATGAGCAATAAACTGATTGATCTTCAGCACATCACCAAGAGCTTCGATGGGACAATGGTCCTGGACGACCTCTGTCTCTACATCCGGGAAAATGAGTTTCTGACGCTCCTGGGCCCGTCCGGGTGTGGCAAAACCACGACGCTGCGCATCCTCGGCGGCTTCGAACACCCGGACAGCGGTCGGGTCATCTTTGACGGCGCGGACATCACGGACCTTTCGCCCAACAAGCGCCAGCTCAACACAGTTTTCCAGAAGTACGCGCTCTTCAGTCACATGAACATCGCGGACAACATCGCCTTTGGACTGAAAATCCGCAAAAAGTCCAAGGAATACATTGACGATAAGATCAAGTATGCCCTGAAGCTGGTGAACCTGGAGGGCTTTGAGACGCGCATGCCGGACTCTCTGTCCGGCGGCCAGCAGCAGCGGATCGCCATTGCCCGGGCCATCGTCAATGAGCCCAAGGTACTGCTCCTGGATGAGCCTCTGGGCGCTCTGGATCTGAAGCTGAGGCAGGACATGCAATATGAGCTGATCCGTCTGAAGAACGAGCTCGGCATTACCTTTATCTACGTGACGCACGATCAGGAGGAAGCTCTGACCATGTCCGACACCATCGTGGTCATGAACCAGGGCTATATCCAGCAGATTGGCACGCCGGAGGATATCTACAATGAGCCGCAGAATGCCTTTGTCGCCGATTTCATCGGCGACTCCAACATTCTCCCCGGCATCATGATCAAGGATCAGCTGGTGGAGTTTATGGGGGCCAGATTCGCCTGCGTGGACACAGGATTTGGGACCAACAAGCCGGTGGATGTTGTCATCCGGCCGGAGGATCTGAAGCTGTTTGCGCTTCCCGAAGGCGCGGAGAAGGGCAGCGAGGCCTACCAGAGCTGTGTCTCCAAGGCGGAGGCGCTCAACCCCGGCTATCTCACCGGTGTGGTCAGCCATCTGATCTTCAAAGGCGTTCACTATGAGATGGAAGTGCAGTCAGGCGGTTTTGAATGGCTGGTACACTCGACCAGGCTGTTTGCCGTCGGGACAAAGGTTCTCATGTCCGTCGACCCCTTCAACATCCAGATCATGAACAAGCCGGAGTCGGAGGATGAGCAGGCTGTGGCTCTGGAGGACATGTGAGTGGAAAGCTCATTTTTTGCTGGCTGAAGGCGCCTGCGGCTTTACATGTGCATGCAGCTTTCGCCAGCTGTCTGGAAATGTCCCGGCTGGGGCAGAAAACTGGCATCTGTCGATCCGTTCATTTGATTCTGTTTTGATCTCATTCTGATCACAGCCAGGGTTCTTTGTGATTGGCTCCTGGATTTTGAGTCTTTACGATATGAATCATGAATCTTCAGTCTCCTGCTCTTCACATGGAGGGAAAGCATGAAGAAGCACAACGGCCTGATCAACGGGCCTTATCTCGTCTGGACCGCGGCATTCATCGTGATCCCACTGCTCCTGATCTTCTACTACGGTCTGACAGACAAGTCCGGCCATTTCACCCTGAGCAACATCGCAGAGATGGGGACCCCGGAGCGCATGAAAGCCCTCTGGCTCTCACTCATTCTGTCCCTTCTGGCCACTTTCATCTGTCTTCTCATGGCCTATCCACTGGCCATGATCCTGGCAAAGATGAAAACGGCCATGGGTTTCATCGTCACCATCTTCATCATTCCCATGTGGATGAACTCCCTGCTCAGGATCCTGGCCTGGCAGACGCTCCTGGAACGGAACGGCGTCATCAACCAGTTCCTCCGCATGGCACACCTGCCGGAACAGCACCTGATCAATACCCCCTACGCCATCGGGCTGGGCATGATCTATGACTTTCTGCCCTTCATGCTCCTGCCCATCTACAATTCGCTGCTGAAGATCGACTCGAACGTGATCAACGCCGCTTACGACCTCGGCGCCAACCGCTGGCAGACCTTCTGGAAGGTCACCTTCCCGCTGACGCTGCCTGGCGTCATCTCCGGCATCACCATGGTCTTTGTTCCTGCCCTGACCACCTTTGTCATCAGCGATTTTCTCGGCGGATCCAAGGTCCTCCTGATCGGAAACGTGATCGAGCAGCAGTTCACCCAGGTGGGCAACTGGAACGTAGGCTCCGGCCTGTCTCTGGTTCTGATGGTCTTTATCCTGATCTCAATGGCGCTCATGAACCACTTTGACAAATCTGACGAGGGGGCAGCGGGCATTTTATGAAAAAAGTACTTTCCAGAATCTATCTCGCATTCATCTTCATCCTGCTTTACGCGCCGATCCTGGTGCTGATCATCCTCTCCTTTAACGACTCGAAGACGAGAGCAAAATGGGGTGGATGGACATTGAAATGGTACCAGCAGATGCTGCTCAACGCAGACATCATGGCAGCGTTTCGAAATACCCTGATCATCGCCCTTCTTTCTGCCCTGATCTCCACCCTTCTGGGGCTTCTGGCGGCCATCGGACTGAACCGGATGAAGCGCAAGAGCACCCGGACCGTCATCATGAGTGCCCTGAACATCCCCATGCTCAACGCGGAGATTGTCACCGGCATTTCCCTGATGCTGGTCTTCATCGCCTTCGGACAGTTCCTGAACCACTGGGGCTACACCATTGCTTTTGGCTTCGGGACAGTGCTCATCGGGCATATCACCTTCAATCTGCCCTACACGGTTCTCTCGATCCTTCCGCCTCTCTCCAAGGTCAATGTGAGCACCTATGAGGCGGCGCTGGATCTGGGCTGCTCCAGCAGGCAGGCCTTTTTCAGGATTGTCTTCCCGGACATCCTGCCCGGGATTCTGTCAGGCTTTCTTCTGGCCTTCACCCTGTCTCTGGATGACTTTGTCATCACGCACTTTGTGAAAGGCCCCGGCTTTGACACCCTCTCCACCAAGATCTACACCGAGGTCCGGAAGGGCATCAAACCCGAGATGTACGCCCTGTCGACCCTGCTCTTTGTTTCTGTCCTGGCCCTGCTCCTGATCTTCGGCCGGAGCCGGAACGAGCATAAGGCAGCGTCTGAGAAGCCGGTTGCCTGAAAGCGCTTTCAATCAGGTTAAACAGTATTCAGATCCTATCTGGATGGCGGCAATTAATAGTTTAAATTATTTTAATCTTTTAACCATTTTATTATATTTATTTTTACTATTTAATCATTTTAATCATCTTGATTTTTCTTATGTTTACGCTATGCCCATTTATTGTTTAGCTATTTTCATTTAATATTCATATATGATTGGTATTAATCAGTTTTTCACATCATAATAGTGTTTATATCAGCAAGATTCATGTTTTGTAAGATATTTGGCAACTGTCCAGTCCGCTTTGGCCGCCTGTCGCCAAGCGAGGCAGCACAGTTCAGAAGCAAAGGCCTGTCGCGCATTGTATGCGACGACAGGAGCCTCAGCCCGGGCTCGTACCTCCCAGGCGCCTGCGGCTGGACAGCTGCCAAGATCTTAATGGAGGAGCACCGTATGAGAACCAGAACCATCCTTGTACCTGCCGCAATCGCTGTGCTGGCAGCCACCCTCACGACCGGATGCATCACCAAAGTGGAGGAGGCCAACGCTCCCGCGAGTGTCCAGTCAGAGGCCGCGCCGGAAAGTTCTCCCGCTGTGACAGAGGGAAGCGCCGCAACAGAGGCAGAGAATGCATCTGGCGGGGCTGCCGCGAAGGGAAGCGGCGAAGTCGTCGTCTACAACTGGGGAGAATACATCGACCCGGATGTCATCAGCCAATTCGAGGAAGAAACCGGAATCAAAGTCGTCTACGAGGAGTTTGAGACCAACGAGATCATGTATCCCAAGGTCGCAGCCGGTGCAGCCAGCTATGACCTGATCTGCCCCTCTGACTACATGATCGCCCGGATGCTGGGCGAGGACATGCTCCAGCCCATCGACTTCAGCAAAGTTCCGAATTTCAGCAACATCGACGAGGAGTACATCCTGAAGTCCCAGGGCTTTGACCCGGAGAACAAGTACTCCATCCCCTACTGCTGGGGTACGGTGGGTATCCTCTACAACAAAACCATGCTGGAGGAGGGCGACGTCGTCGACTCCTGGGACATCCTCTGGGATGAAGACTACAAGGACAGCATTCTCATGCAGGACTCCATCCGGGACGCTTACATGGTCATCGAGAAGCGCCTGGGCTATGATGTCAATACTGTGGACGAAGAAGAGATCAAAGCCTGCACAGACGAGCTGATCGCCCAGAAGCCCCTGGTCCAGGCCTATGTCATCGATCAGGTTCGCGACAAGATGATCGGCGGAGAGGCTGCCCTCGGCGTCATCTACTCCGGGGAGGCCATCTACACCAAGCGTGAGAACGAGGATCTGGAGTATGTGATCCCGAAGGAGGGAAGCAACATCTGGATCGATTCCTGGGTGATCCCGAAGAACGCCATGCACGTGGACAATGCCCATGCCTTCCTGGATTTCCTCTGCCGCGGCGACATTGCCGTCAAAAACTTCGAGTACATCACCTACTCCACCCCCAACAAGGCAGCCCGGGAGCTCATTGAGGATGAGGACATCAAAAACTCCACGGTCGCTTTCCCGACCGCCGAGATGCTGGAGAACAGCGATGTCTATACCTACCTGGGAGAAGAAGGGGACGCTCTGCTCGCCAGGTATTGGGATAAGGTCAAGTCAAGCTGAGGCAATAGACTTTATGGGACGTGTAATCACTTACCACCTGGACAAACAGGAATATACATGCGACAGAAAAGCCACGGCCGGAGAGTTTCTCCGGCGCCGCGGCTTTTCGCGTCATGTCATTATGCACCTGAAGCACCACGAAAACACCCTGCTTCTGAATGGAGTGCCGGTGTTCACCAATGCCGAGGTCTCCGCCGGGGATGACCTGACTGTGATCTTCGAAGACGAAGTGCCGATTGATCAGAACAAACGGGTTCTGCCCCGGGCGATGCCGCTGAACATCCTCTACGAGGACGAGGACATCCTGATTCTCAATAAGCCCCCCTATCTCCCGGTCCAGCCCTCCCAGGGGCATTGGGAGGATACGCTGGGGAACGGGGCTGCCTACTACTACCAGAGTCAGAGGATCCCCTTCGTCTACCGCTGTGTGAACCGCCTGGACCGCAATACCTCAGGCCTTGTGATTGTCTCCCGGCACATCGCCAGCGCGTCAGTCCTCTACGAAGAGATGAAGGCCCGGGCGATTCACCGGACCTATCTGGCACTGGTCCAGGGAAAACTTGATCCGCCCCTGCCCCTCGCCAGGGAGATGGACAGAGCATCCGGAGAGGAGATGTTCCGCTATTCTGACAAGCTCTCCGCTTTCCAGGCAGCATCTGACAGCTGTCCCACCTACGCCATCGATCTTCCGATTGTTCGTCTGGTGGAGGGAGAGATCGAGCGCGGCGTCGACTTTGTCCGCGGCAAGCGGTCTGTCACGACTTTCCGCCGCATCGGCTACAACACAAAGAGCGATACCACAGCCCTCCTGATCCGCCTTCAGACTGGAAGGACTCACCAGATCAGGGTCCATATGTCCTATCTGGGCTTCCCCATCGCCGGAGACGGTCTCTATGGCCGGGAGGACTCCCTGAAACTGATCCCCAGGCAGGCCCTCCACTCCCTGAGCCTGGATTTCGTCCACCCGATCAGCGGGGAGATGCTTCACTTTGAAGCTCCAGTCCCCCATGATATACAGGCCCTGTTTGACGACTGACAGAGACAGGTCTCAAAGAATCCCTGGACCGGAAAGTGGAAAGCCGGGATCAGAAGAACTGCTGCCTGCGTCTGGCCGAATGCCTGCAGAGGCTTGCGGCTGGGCAGGTACAAAAAGACAAAGGGGTTGCCCCATGCGCAGTTTGCGCTGCGCGTGAGAATACAGGGAATACAAATAGTTAATAAAGTTAAAAGAATTCTTTAAAATTTGGTATTTAGAATTCAGAGAATTCAGCTAAAAAAGAGGACGGCTTTGCCGTCCTCTTTTTGCCTTTTACCGAGAAGCATTCGGATTTGCCAGGTGTTTCAGCGCTGTACCCGCGCACTCCGATTGAATGCCGCTTTTTCATTCCCTGGAAAGGCCTGGGTCTCAGGAATCCCCGAGGGTGCCGGCCGCCTCAAAGTATTTCAGGAGATAGACGAACTCCTCCCGGTACTCATCGGATGTGAGGCCTTTCAAAGATTCCCTGACGTCCTCATAGCTGCTGTCTCCGGCATACTCACTTCCCCGAAGAAGCATCCCTGTCTCCGCGACACCCGCGGCCCAGGTCATGTTGTCACTCATCTCTTCCCTCTCCATCGCGGAGGTGACCGGAAGTTCCTGCAGAATGCTTCCCCCCGCATTCTCTTCCGCGTCAGGATTCTGGTAGCGGATGCTGACAGTCAGGTACTCTTCCCCGCCGGAGAGTTCCGCCTCTGTCAAGGACTCCGTCTCTGTGTAGCGGCTGTGCGCGGAGGGGATCTCCATGGAGGAGCCGGTCATGACCAGCTCATAGAGAACCGTCACCTGCTGCCCGGCGCCGACTTCCCCGCCATCCTTGCTGTCATCCATAAAGTCCGCATCGTCCATTGCCCGGTTCTCATACCCGATCAGACGATATCCCTTTACCACCGCCGGGTTGAAGTCGACCTGAATCTTGGCATCCTTCGCCACCGTATTCAGTGTCCCCTTCATGGCCCCGCCGAGGGTTCGGCGTGCCTCAATGCTGCTGTCGATATAGCTGTAGTTCCCGTTTCCTTCGTCGGCAAGCCGCTCCGCCAGCGCATCGTTATAATTTCCCTCTCCCAGGCCAAAGATCGAGAGGAAGATCTCTTCCCCGGCGGATTTCTTCACCAGGTCCACCAGCTCCGTATCATCGGTCTGGCCCAGGTTGAAGTCTCCATCGGTGAAAAGCAGGACGCGGTTGTTTCCACCCTCCAGGAAAGTCTCCCGGGCGAGTTCGTAAGCCTTTCGGATCCCGCCTTCTCCGTAGGTTCCCCCGCCCGCTTCAAGAGACTCCAGGACCTCACAGATCCTTTCCTTGCCCTCTTCTGTACAGGACTCGCCCTTCAGCGCGACCTCAGAGCTTCCCGCGTAGGTCACGATGGAGATCGTGTCCTCCGGTCCCAGACTCGGGATCAGATACTCCAGAGAGCTGACCGCAAGAGGAAGCTTGTCCTGATCGTACATGGATCCGGACGTATCGATGAGAAGAACCAGGTTCTGGTCAGGAATCTCCTCCTCCGGGATATCCCTGGCATTCAGGCCGATCAGCATGAGCCTGGTTTCCTGATTCCAGGGGCAGTCCGAGATCTCCGCGGTGATCTGGAAGAGGTCCTCTTCCGGCTCGGGATAGTCGTAGCTGAAGTAGTTGATCATCTCCTCAATCCGAACCCCGTCCCTGGGCATCCAGGACATGGTGTCGTTCAGTGCGTTTCTCCGGAGCAGCGTGTAGGAGGCGGTATCCACATCCATCCCGAAAGTGGAGAGCGGGTTCTGGGAAGTCAGCTGGAAGCCACTTTCCTGCACCGTCCCGTACTCCTCTGTATTCCAGTTCATTCCGGCAGGTTCA
>CADBUA010000249.1 GCA_902797665.1 uncultured Lachnospiraceae bacterium
AATTCAAGATCTGCGACACCTGCTTCTTCATAGCCGGCATTGACAAACGGTTTAAACTTTTTCATTTCTGCCGTCAATAAATTTACAGGCCTTATCACGCTGCTCCGAATGAGGATAACAGCGCCAAACAACACGATCAGTGTCAAAAGGGTTGCCGCGCCCAAGACGTACAGGAGCGCCTTGTGCCGCTCCGCCATGACATCATCCATACCGATATCACAGCCAACAGTACAGACAACATTTCCCTTGGAATCATATACAGGCGCGTACGCCGAACATAGCCATCCCCAATCCCCGGTTGATATCGTGGGCTCTACTGTTGTCGTCCCGTCAAATCCCAGAAACTCTATTTCTCGTTTCTCATAATACCCGGTTTCGTAAATCGGAGTCTCATAATCATCCAACAGATACATGTCATACTCAGCATTGCTGTCACCAACAGCAACGATATACAAGTATCTGATAGCCTCCATATTTCTAAGATAAAAGTTCAGTTTTTCGCGTGTCTCGGCATACTGATCCCACAGTCCGTTTTTTTCCAGGTAATCCCTGATTGGCTCCTCGTCATCATTCTTTTCAGCTGTCTCCCGGATCTCCTGATATTCTTGCGTTTCAGCCGCAGCTCTCAGGCGTGAGAGATAATCTCCGTCGACGAAGGCAGAGAAATATTTGGCTGAATCATACGCAGACTGCTTATAATATCGGTCGATCTGCGCCGCGTTGATCCTGTAAGCCAGAAAGGATGTACCGATTGCTACGCCAAGTACTGCGACGATATAGAAAATATACAGTTGCGAACCGATTGAATATATTTTCTTCACAATGTTTTCCCTGTTTTCTGTTCTGCATACTGGACGTAATGTTTTGAAGCCTGTTCTCAGACTCTTCCGCAGGCATCAGCCTGTCAAAAAGAAATCCCTGGGCAATCCCTGAGCCATAATCCCGCGTCAGCTTCCGCGGTTCTTCAGCCTCCACCCCTTCCAGGACACAGGTCAGTCCCATCTCATGAGCCATCGCAATCACGTGCGCAAGCATGCATCTGGCATGCTCTATGTCTTCTCTGCTGGTCGGAAGGATGCTCTTTTCGAGCTTCCGCGCATCGTACGGGATCCGTTTGATCGGGTTCAGGGTCGAATAAGCGACACTGTGATCCCATTCCTAGCGTTCCGAAACGCCCCTCTAAAAGTCCTTGAATTCGACATCGGCCGTTGTCTCTGTTTTATCCGCGAGCGTGAGAAATTGCAATAAAATCAGCTCGAGCGGACATATACTGCTTCAGCACTTGACAGATCCCACAGGTTCACGGTCCAGCTCTGCCTCGACAGGCCGCGGGCTGCATGATTCCTGTCAAGGGTCTCACATCTGGACAAAGAGGTCCGGATCCATCATATGACAGCGGAAAAAGGTAACAGAAATGGGCTCTGCATCTTTTTCCTCATCAGGCCATCTCCTGATGCCCTGGCACATATCAGAGAGCTAAAAAATCGAGTATGTCCTGTCCGCTTTGCGCACTTGCTGCGCAAAGCGAGGTAATAAAGATCAAAATCAAAGGCCGGACGCATTTTCAATGCGGGCGTAGGAGCCTCAGCCCGGCCGAATGCCAAAGGAGTTTGCGGCTCTACAGCTGCAAAACCCAAATATCGCCTCTGCGCTCCAGGATCGGGATCAAACCCCGCGGGGATGACCTGTCGGTTTATATACCGGGAAGCATTCGAATTTGCCAAGTGTTTCGCCGCTATATGCCCGCTCGTGCCAATTCTGTCTCAAATTTCTCCCGCTCGAGGGTATATCAGATCCTGCTGGCGCTTTTCAGATTCGAGCTCAAAAAAATCGCCGAGCCTGACAAGGATCTGCAGCTCCCGACAGAATACGACGGTTTTTCATCACGAATGTAGGATTCAGTTTCAAAGATCTCACCGGGCTGAAACGCAAATGCGCACAGTTATATCCTCTGTTCTGAGCGCCTCCCCTTCCAGCATACCCTGTCAACTCCTGTTTTCTGACCATAGCACTTTAAGCAGTCCAGATTTTAATCAAAAAGAGGATGATTGTCAATGTGAAGATCACATTTTCCCCATGCTATTTCTATATGAGCATGCCAGTCTTCCGAAGAAAGCATGCGAAACATCGTATATTATAAACAGGAGACAGCAGAATACCAACTCCCATCAACTCAGCATCTCTTTACTTCCTCACAGTCCTCCCTGATATCCAGATGCTTATCTATGTTTTCCCTTCTGGTGGTGCTTTTCCTTGGTCTCATACATCTGTTTGTCTGCGATGCCAATCAATTCCTCAATTCTGCACTCCGGATGGTCCTCCGCTCTGGCCCATCCGTAAGAAATACTGAGTGAGAATGAATAATAGCCGATCCAGCCCTGGATCTCCTGATCCAGATCCTTCTTGAGGTCAAGCAGGCGCTTCTTTCCAACCTGAAGAATCACAACGAACTCATCCCCTCCCGTGCGGTAGCATTCCCCATACCGATCGAACGCGTTCGCAATGCATTCCGCCGCCCCACAGATCAGCTCATCCCCTGCCTTGTGTCCCTTTGTATCATTGACTGTCTTCAGTCCATCCAGATCCAGGGCAATGATCGTCATATCCTTCGGGAGATCATTCTGCTGTTTGAGTTCTGTCACCCTTGCCGAATATGCATGACGGCTCCTCAATCCCGTCAGTGCGTCCGCGGCCAGAAGCTTCTGTTGTCTGTCCAGGATTTCATCGCTCCTCTGCTGGGAAAACTCCGTAAAATAGATGTACAGAAGGATCGCGCCAAGTGTCAGGGCCAGATACGAGACCCGCACATCTGTATTGAGAAACTCCTGCACCCCGATTCCGCCAGAAGTCAGAACCACAATCGCGTAAAGTGCCGGGCGATTCTGCCTTTTATAGTTTCTGCTGTAGAGAAGAAGTTCCGTCGCAGTCAATGCAAGAAAAGAATAATATATCAAAATATATAATCTGTGATATTTGCCATATTTATAATAATTATTCGCATCCACATAATAGATCCATCTGTTGTACAAAGACATAAGCTGGACAAATGTATTGACCAGAGCAAGCCCCCATGCGGTGATTCTGATCGTTCTGCTTCCGGAGACCTGCTGGATATACATGCACCCTGCCAGCGGAGTCAGGATATAATCCAGACACTTGACCGCCGTGTGAAGTCTCATGGTCTCAGCCGGAGCCCCGTTCAGATAAAGAGAAAGCCAGTCCGCGCCCATGGCAAGTATGATGGTGATATAGGTCAGGTAAAGCCAGCTTTTGTTTTTCTTCTCAAGCCGCCTGTTCTCATGGACGAAGATCATCAGAATAAAGAGTGCCGCAGCTAACAGCGCTTCGATTGTTGTATAGTATTGAAACATCAGTCCCCCTGTTCGTCACTGATCCAATTCATGATGCGTAAGCAGCAGTATCTTACGTTCAGCTCCAGTATGACTTTCATCGGCGATCTTCTGAATTTGAACGGTTTAAACGATGGAATACACCCATTCTCATCAGAGAAAAGCCCAGCACTCACATAAGTAAGCGCCAGTAACACTTCTTCATCATCCGGGTTCCTGTTCTCTGGCCTTGTGTCCAGTATCTGAAAAAGATCCGCAGTGCATTCCCGAGCTCCTGAATCCTGATCAATCCTCCTATGTCTTCCTGCCCTGGAGGCACGATAGAAGATAAAGTCATTCGTGAGATCAAGCTGCTCCCAATCATCCCAACCAACAGAAGCCTGATCCCCTTCCAGGAGCCATTGATCCCATTGATCCCATTACTGTCGTCATCATTTATTCCGCTATTCATGCTCCATGATCTTATGTCTTCTACAATCCAGTTTAACACAGAACCATGATGCTGCGGGCTTCTTCTCTTGCCTGCCCGATCTTTAAAGGGAGAGCCTATGTATACCCGTGCGCGTAAGAATCTGCGAAACAATTGGTGCGAGCGGGCATATACCGATAAAGCTCCTGGCAAATCCGAATGGCTCCCGGTATAAGCTGGGAGAGCCGCATGTCAGCTACGCAGGCTGCCAGGGATCCTCTTTTTATAGTAAATTAAAAGTTATATCTTCTCTTATTTTATGTAAATGGCATCATGTGGCTATGGAGCATCGCAAATCACAGTGTCCTTGCAGATGCGGGTATTCGCCGCATCCGCGGCCAACGATAAATCCGGTCACCCATGAGCAGGCTCCCGGTGTCCGGCTCCCATCCTCCAGCTCGTCCCTGGCTTTCTCATTCCTGGCGCATACAAACCGCCGAATCTGACAGGCTATCCTTATCCCGTCAGAATTCGACGGTTATCCATCTCGAAGATCGAATTTGTTTTAGGCGCCTCGCAGCTCCAAATAGGGCTCTGTCAGCCTCTGCTCTGCTAAGCGTCACACCCGCCAGCATAACAAGCCAAGTCCTTTTTTCGTGCAGTTAATTCTTCTCTTATCATACTATTCTGAGATGTTACTTTATCTCTATTTGAATTTCAATAGGGGGTTCCAGAATGGAACCTGTGCTTTTACCCTCAATCATGCTCAAAGCACGCTGTGGGGACCCTTTCCAGCCCCAACTACTCCACCGCCAAGCAAGATTTCCCACAGTCCGAACATGGTCTGAACGAAGAGGGTCAAGGCAAACGTCTCTGCTCTTCCACACCTTTTCTCTCCATGGGGCATTCTAAGTTTTCATCCACTAAAACAGGAGCCGGCATAATGCCGGCTCCCTATAAACTCATATACCAGT
>CADBUA010000250.1 GCA_902797665.1 uncultured Lachnospiraceae bacterium
GAATCAGTCCCGCGTCAGGGATCCGGAACGATCTTCCCGCTCTCTCAAGGCAGAAAAGCCTGAGAGACTGTGGAAGTAAAGCCCTCCAGGGTGTGATTGGCCACTGCAAGATAGAGGTTATGGGTGTAGAGTTCTTTCAGAAAAGGTTCTCCATAGATCTGCTCCAGAAGCATCGTCCCCGTCTCACTGCCCGCAAACAGGGACAGAATCAGGAACAAAGCCCAGATGATCAGAAGTCCCTGAAGAAGTCCTGCCAGAAGGCCTCCCAGCCTGTTCAGTGTGCCGATCATCGGCAGAGACGTGAAGAGATCCGCCATCAGAAATAAAACCCGGATGACAAGATAGACCAGAAGAAGGGTCAGCAGAAAGCAGAGCGCATTGAAGATCAGGGCCGCAAAATATCCGGTCAGAAAATCGGCAAAATTCCCGGCACTGAACTTCTCATAGCCCTGATCATTGTTCAGTTCCGTGATCTGGGTCCTCATCCCTTCCGGAATCGGCAGGGAGTCAATCAGGCGTACCTGGTCCGCCTTTGAGATCTTCATGAGAGAGGCAATATCTGTCTCTGGGAGGCTCTGGCTGAACACTCCGCTTTGCCCTTCCTCTTCCCCCTTTTGGCTGAGGAAAGAGACAATCAGCCCCTCCCCAACTTCCCGGCATTTCTCCATGATCACGCTCTCCACCGCTGTCTCATGCCGGAGGGTCTCCGTCACAACAGGAAGCAGGATGCTCACAAGAATGCCCGACAGAATCAGCGCGATGATCCCCGATGCTTTTCTGACCAGTCCCATGGCAAGCCCGCTGAGCCCGCAGACAAGAAGGATCCCACAGACGATGACCAGGCAGAAATTCACATTTTCCAACTTTCCCCTCCTCTTCCTGGCTCTGACTCTGTTTTCTGTCCAGGCTACTGGGCCCTGATCCGGTATATCCCGCTCCAGGTGATCACCGAGTACCTGCGGAAACCTGGGATTTTCGCAAATGCCGCGATGGGTTTGGTAAAGTCGGAATTGAGCCGCCAGGTCCCGTCCGGCGTAAACGCCATCATATGGCTCTGGGAGTAAACCAGAATCTCTCCGGAATCAATGCTGATCTCCGAGTAGCCCTCGTTGAAGGCCTGGGACATGGTCTGCTTGCCGTTATAGCGGTAGACCTGAAGAAGATAGCGGTTTTCCGTATCACTGCTTGGCAGCACCAGCCCAATATAATCCTCCCCGTGGAAGGTGCTGATGATCTCCCCGTCCACGTGAATCTTCCTTTTCTCAGAGACCGCGCCGCCCGAGGACATAACCACAATCATACTGTCCCCCACCGCCACAGGCATCCGGTCATTGGCAAAAAAGGCCTCCGGAAATACCTGGTCCTTGTAGGAGATGGAGCCGATGAAATGCTCATCGTCCGCTTCTGACGCGGAGGAGAAGTCGTAGAACATATTGGAGGAATCGACGGTTCCAGACCCGATCCTGGTCAGGGCCACCATCAGAGTCCGGGCATCTGAGGAGATATCAAATGCCGTGGGATAGCCCGAGTCCTCCAGCGTGGATTTGACCTCCGCGATCTGGGTTCCCTCTCTGGAGTACATGCGGATCAGGCAATCCCGATCATTTTTCAGAAGCAGGGCCGTCACCCCGTTATCCGCCACCTCTCCGCGCATGATCGGGAGATCCGTAATAAAGTTGCCAATGATGCCGCTTCCGTCCACAAGATAGACCTGGTAGCCCTGCTGCTCGTAGATCAGCAGGGTCTGCCCCGTGAAATCCACTGTGGGCGTCTGCATGGTATACGCATTACTCCAGATGAGCTCATTCCGGCCATTGACCATACTCACGCCGTCCGACCCATACTTGAAAAAGTTTCCCCCGATCTTCAGATAGGAGGTTCCGATCACATCCGCACCTTCATAGGACTCGGTCACCGAGTACCCGGTGTAGAGATGCCGGTGGCTGAAGACCATATAGGACAGGGCCGCCATGACCAGGAGAATGACGATGACGAAGTAGACAATGGCCGGTGTAACACCGCTCTTGGCCTCCCGCTCCGTGTCCTCCTCCGCGCCGGAGATATAATCATCCTGCATGTCAAAGTCTTCCCAGTCGTCCTCTTCCTCCTCCTCCCACAGGGAGTTCAGAGAGAGCCTGAGAATCCATGCTTTCAGCTTCTCGATCACAGCGTTGTCCTTCCGTCCAGTGCCCTGAGCAGTGTCACTTCATCGATATATTCCAGGTCACCCCCCACCGGTACCCCGCTGGCAATGCGGGTGACTTTGATTCCTGTCGGCTTGATCAGCTTGCTGAGATACATGGCGGTGGTCTCGCCCTCCAGGCTGGAACCCGTGGCGATAATCACCTCCTCGACATCCCCCTGCAACCTTTGCATGAGCTCCTTCAGGCGGATATCCCCCGGACCGACCCCGAGGAGCGGTGAGATCGCACCGCCGAGGACATGGTAGACCCCCTCGTATTTGCCGGTTCTCTCGTAAGCTGCCAGATCCCGGCTGGACTCCACCACCATGATGGTTCTATGGTCCCGCTTCTCATCCCGGCAGATCGGGCACTTCTCCTGATCCGTCAGGGTCCAGCACTCCTTGCAGTAGCGCACCTGGTTCCGCGCGTCCGTGATGGCTTTCGCGAGAGCTTCCACCTGTTCCCTGGGCATCCCGATGATGTGAAAAGCCAGCCGCTGAGCTGTCTTTCCACCGATCCCCGGGAGGCTCGACAGGTGTGCGATCAGATTGTTGATCTGACTTCCGTAGTAATCCAAAGACACCCTCCCTTGAAAAGGGTCCGAAAGCCGGCATGTGCCGGCCTCCGTAATCGTTGCTTTTGTTCTGTTTTCTGTTCTTTCTGCTGCCAATGCGTTTTCCGCAAAAGTCAGGAGTATCGATTCTCACGCTCGTGTGGCTTTCATCTTTCTCCTTCTCAGAAAAGCGGCTTCTTCTCAGAAACCAAGCCCTCCGAGACCGCCAAGACCACCTGTCAGGGCGCTAAGGCCCTGCTGCGCATCCTCCTCCTCAGCACGGATCGCCTGATTGACAGCCGCCATGATCATATCCTCGAGCATCTCCAGATCCTCGAGATCGACCGCGTCCGGATCAATGTGGAGCTTTGTGATTTCCTTCCTGCCGGAGAAGGTCACCTCAACCGCGCCGCCACCGGCCTTTGCGCTGTACTCCTTCTCCTGATGAGCTGCCTGCTGCTCTTCCATCTGCTTCTGCATCTTCTGAGCCTGCTTCATCAGGTTATTCATGTTGCCGGGCATTCCGCCCGGAAAACCGCCTCTCCTTGCCATCTTTTTCCTCCATGTTCCGCTTCGGGACGGATTCTCACTCCACATCCACCGGGAAGTCAATCCCTTCGATTTCCCCTTCCAGGGTGCTTCCCGCGCTCAGCATATTTTCTACTCTTCTCAGTCTCTGCCCGTCCGGCATCTCATCAGGGGCGATGAAGCGGACCTTGGGACGCTTCTTATACTTCTCAGCAATCACGTCTGACAGAGTCTTCTCGTAGTCCTCATTTGACCGATAAGCTTTCCACCAGCCCGAATTGAACCTCACATAAAGGGTGTCCGGGTCAGAGGGATTATACCACGGCTCCGCATTCATTGCCATTATATGCCCGATTCCCTTGTCCGGCATCATATTGGTTGTGGCCTTCCATTGCCCCAGGATCCTCTGAAAAAGCTCCGGCGCGATGCTGGTCGGAAGCTCCTCCTCGGCCTGGGAATGTGTCCTGCTTTCCCCTGAATTCTGCCCCGGGCCCAAAGCGGTCTTGATTTCAATCCTTCCGCCCGAGAGCGCAGCTTCCACGTCCCCCAGCCTCCCGCCTGTCTCCTCGATCTTCAGGCTCAGCGCATCCACCCGGGAAGTCAGAGCACCCAGGTGATCCTTCTCCGTCTCCGGCCGGCAGAGCCGGATCAGGGCCACTTCGGTCAGAATCCGCCGATTGGCCGCGTTCCTCAGCGCGTTTGCCAGCTCTGAGAGCAGCTCGATGTAAAACATGAGCTGATCCTCGCTGACGGATTCCGCTGCCCGGAGAAGTTCCTCCCGGCCCTCCCTCGTCAGGTCCAGGGTGCTCGAAGCGCCGCCGGAAGCCTTGAAAAGGAGCACATCTCTCAGATACCAGGTGAAGTCATCGATGATCTGCCGAATCTCTTTCCCATCCATCAGAAGGTCATTCAGCTTCTGGACCATGGCCCCGGCATTGCAATGAAGGGCCAAGGTCAGCATCTCTGAATAGACCGTCCGGTCCACGGTCCCCAGGATATCCAGGACATTCTGGACCGTGAGTTTCTGTCCCGTAAAGGCCGAGATGCACTGGTCCGTGATGCTCAGCGCGTCACGCATGCCCCCCTCCGCTCTCCGGGCGATAAAGGAGACGGCCTCCTCCTCCGCGGGGACATTCTCCATCTTCAGGACCTCCATCAGGCGTTCCTGGATGACCTCCGCCGGAATCCGGTGGAAGTCAAAGCGCTGACAGCGGGACAGAATTGTGGCCGGAAGCTTCTGCGGGTCCGTGGTAGCCAGGATAAAGACCACATACTCCGGCGGCTCCTCCAGGGTCTTCAGAAACGCATTGAAAGCGCTGGTCGAAAGCATGTGGACCTCGTCGATGATGTAAACCTTATAGCGGCCGTAGGTTGGCGGGTAAGCCACCTCATCGATGATCTGCCGGAAGGAGTCGACGCCGTTGTTCGACGCTGCGTCAATCTCGATCACATTCATGTTCGAGCCATCGGCAATGGACGCGCAGCTTTTGCAGCTGAGGCAGGGATCCCCATCCTTCGGATTTTCGCAGTTGATGGCCTTTGCAAAAATCTTGGCGGCGGTCGTTTTTCCGGTTCCCCTGCTCCCGGTAAACAGATAGGCGTGACCGATTCTGTTCTTCAGGATCTGGTTCCGAAGGGTCCTCACGACCACTTCCTGCCCCTTCACATCCTCAAAGATCCGGGGACGGTACTTGCGGTACAGTGCCTGATAATTCCCTTCCGCCATAGCCTCTTCCTCTCTCAAAGACGCGGCCTGAGACTTTACAGGGCAAATCTTCCGGGTCGCGAGTATAAATCTGCCGCCCGTTTACACGCGGCGGCAGAAAACAGTTCTCTGTAAATACTGATCTGTTAAGCAAAAAATGACTTCGAATGCGCGGCCTGACATGAGCGCTATCGAATCCCACATCAGTCAGGCCTTGATCAGGCTTTGATCAGACATC
>CADBUA010000251.1 GCA_902797665.1 uncultured Lachnospiraceae bacterium
ATCTGATTTCCTTCTTCCTGGCTTATGTCTATGCTGTATCTCTGTCTTATTGGCTTATATCTATATTTATTCTGTTATGTCAAGTCGCTCATATGTCGTATGCATGTATTCGTGTAAGATATCGTATTTATATATGCGTGCATACATACATATGTACATATACACATATGCTCGTGCATTTGCTTATATATGAATATATGTATATTTATATATGCAACATGCGTATGCATACGCATCTGCATCCGTCATTTTCACCTATTTCGGTACAAACGCAGCAGGATGCGTTCTATGCAGGATGAAGCCTTTCTATAATTTACTTTTTAATTTATTTTTTAATTTATTTTTTTATCAACTTTTTATCAGTTTTTAATCAATTTTTGATCGGATTTTGATCAGAAATTTGTTCTCGGCAAAGACAGTCATCGGGGAGATGCGCCTTTGCGCCGCCGGAACGGCATAGGGAAAAGAAAACGTAACTGTCCAGTTCGCTTTGCGCACTTGCTGCGCAAAGCGAGGTCATACAGTTCAAAAGCAAAGGCCGGGAAATATCCCGGCCTTACGTGGGCAGCTCCGCTGCCCGCTTTTCTTTAATCCTCTTCATCGTCATCTGCGTCTGCGTCTTCATCTACATCTTCCAGGATGACCAGATTATAGGGTTCCACTGCGCCTGTTGCCTGAAGTCTCACAATGTATGCCAGCATTCGGACCACATATTCGGGCGGGTTTCTCCTGCCGACTTCCCACTCTTCCAGCGTCCGCACAGGCATCCCATATACCTTCGCGAACTCCTTCCTGCTCATGCCCGACTCCTCACGCAGTTTTTTGATCAGACTTGCGATTCTCGCTTTCCGCTCCATCCGCTCCGTATGATCCATGCAATCCCTCCCAGCCTGACTCTTCCTGTCTTTTTCATTGTATCCTACGGTAACGCAATGTGAAACTATCCTCAGGCGGCCCCAACTTCCGCTCATCGGAAGTTCAGCGGCAGCAGTCAGGTGCCGGCAGATCACCCTTTTGAATCTGTCTGATCGCCTGCTGTGCCTGCGCGCCATCTGCGTGTTCTCATCAGAACCCTGTCATAGAGCTGCTCATCACGGAAGAGCTCCTTACACAGACAGCTTCGGCAGTCCGGCCGCGATTTTCTCCTTCCTGCGGAAGCCCTCCACATCGTAGAGGATCTCCGGCGGGCACATCCCCGGGATATCGTCCCTCAGGGTCTCGTAGATGACCTGAATGATTCCTTCCCGGAAGATCCCTGGGCGAGTGCTGCCGAAAAGGACATCCGGTTTCTGGTCGATGCCCATCCGGCGAAAGTCGGTATAGTCAAGCGTCTTAAGCTCCACCCACCTCCGCCGCTCGCTCTCTGTTGTTTCCAGAGGCAGAAGTCCCCTGGACGCTTCGGTAAAAAACTGTCTGATCCGAATCAAGTCGATCCCCCGCGTCGTGTGCCAGAAGGCGTCATCATCGCTCACTTCCTGATTGAGCTTCCCATTCTGATCTTCCCTGTCAGCTTCCGGGAACAGCAGCGAAAGGCGCGCATCTGACCGCTTCGGCTGCAGCTGCTCAATGATCTCATTGAGCAGAAAACAAGCGAATTCGTCCAACTCATAGGCGTAGTGCAGATCCGAGACCATCCGGTACATCGCCTCCAGCTTTCTTTTGACAAAAGCAAGGCCCGCCAGGGGACACGCAAGAAGCATCCGCATACCTTGTCCGGTGATGGGCATCAGATGGAGCAGATCTCTCAGACTTTCCGACTCCTCCATGTAGCGTTTGACTGACTCTTCCTCAAACACACCCATGCGTTCTGACCGAAAGTGGGTAAACCCTTCCAGAACCTGATCTGTCACAGCCCTGCGGAAATAGGGTTCGTCATGACTTGGCACTATGATCATCTTTTGCCTCCCTCTCTGAGATTCATGATATCACAGATCCTGCCCTCAAGCGAAGCTGACGGAGGATTCCGCAGGAGATCTGGTCTGCTGAATGGGGTCTCCGGCGCTGGAAGCAGCCCCAGCAGTTCTTTGAGAACTGTCCCGAAAGATGCATGGAAAAAGGCTTTTCCGGCACCTTTAGGCATTTGCAGCACTCAGCGCTAATGATATAATATCGTCGCCTGTCTTCTCCTTATGAGAAGGGGGAGCGCTGTCAGATCAGGCACTTGTCAAAAGGGGCGGGATCTTCCCCGATCTGACTTTGCAGCTGTGTGATCAATTGATTCATGATCTGTAACTGTCCAGTCCGCTCTGCGCACTTGCTGCGCAAAGCGTGGTAATACAGTTCAAAAAGAAAGGCCGGGCGCATTTTATATGCGACGACAGGAGCCTTCGCCCGGCCTCGTACCCGGAAAGGAGCTCGCGACTGGACAGCTACCATGGTTTCATCCGGCATCTGGAAGAAGGGATTTTTATGGCCAGTCAAAAAGTCTTTCTGAACCCACGGACAAGGCAGGAGGTTCTTGTCACCTTCCGTCCGTTCCGCCCTGAGGATGCCGCCGGTTTTCATGCCTGTGTTGAGGATTACTATCGCGGCGGGTATCCATACACGCAATACCTGGACGCCGGGTATCTCTGGCCTCGGATCCAGGAAGGGAGAATGGCGGTCCTGCTGGGAGAAGACAGCTCCGGAACGATCCTCAGCACCACAGGGGTTCTCTTTGACTCCATCTTCCCCGGCTCCTCCCTGCTGCTTCTCCGCGTCGTTCGGGAGGCCTTCCAGGGAATTGGCATCGGAACCTGGCACGAGAAGCTCCTCTTTGAGGAGCTGGAGAAGCATCGGGTATGCTCCCTCTACGCCGATGTCATGACGCAGAACACCACCAGTCAGACCTCTCTCGAGCGCAGGGGCTTTGTCACCACCGGGATACGCCTCCTCCTCTACAAGGCCAATCTTATGCTGCCCTACCGGAACTATTCAGCCGAAAGCCGCCTGAGTCAGGCGGTCATGTGCCGAAAGGGAAGCCTGGACTTCACGCCGCGTCTTTACTGCCCAAGGGACCTTCAGGAGCCCATCTCCAGGATCTACCGCTCCCTCGGCGTCGATGCGGAGCTTTTGGATGTCCCACTGGAAAAAAAGAAAGGCCTGTCCGCAGGATCCATCCTCACAGAAACCTGGGAAGAGGAGCACCAGAGCCTTATCTGGGTCGTCCCGGAAATCGGAGAGGACTTTCCAGAGAAGCTCCGGCAGCAGACACATCGGAGCGGCCTTCAGATCCTGGTCCATCTCGTCTATCTGAATCTCTGTTCCCCGGGAGCCCAAATCGGCTGGGAAGCACTGGTTCGGGAGGGCTATTTTTTCAGCGGCATCAAGGCACTCGGCCAGAGGGAGGAATACCTGATGATGACACGTCTCTCCGGGATCCCGCTGAATGGCGATATCCTCCATCTGACTCCCCAGGGCCAGGCCTTCTTCCGGAAGATCCAGGAGCTGTCCCCCTGGCCTGCCTGACGATAGAAATGAAGGATATTAAATCTGGTAAATCAGAGTGCATCCCTGTATAATTATTGTGACTGTCCATTCAGCTTTGCGCACCTGCTGCGCAAAGCGTTGTAATTCAGGGCAAAAGCAAAGGCAGGGGCGCGCATTCCATACGGCATTCAGAAGCCTCAGCCCGGCCGAATGCCTGCAGGCGCTTGTGGCTGGACAGATCCGAATGCTTCCCGGTATAGGACTATAGTCCTTTATGGCTGTGAGGATTTGCCTGCGCATTACATTTAGGAGATCTCACACCCTGATGCACCCGACCTATCTCCCTGCTTCCTCAGGATCCGGGAGATACGCCTGCATTCCCGGGGTTTCACGATATCGATGATAGATTTAACAGAAGAGAAGGCGTTTGTTCCTCAACTAGGGAGGAGTATTTCCATGGTACGAAAACCGATCCGAAAAAAAGTACTCGCCATGATGCTCTCGGTGTCCCTCCTGGCCATCTTCCTGATCATCCTGCTCCAGATCTTTTTTCTGAAAGATATGAACCGCGGGATGCAGAAGAGTTATGGGCATCTGACTGAAAGTGCGGCGGAAAACTCAAAGAATGCTCTCCACGAGCAGATCAAGACCCGCCTGCTCACCCTCTCCGAGGACCGGGCGTCTGTCGCTGAAACGAATCTTCAGATGATCCTGAACCAGACCCAGAGCGTGGCCATGGCTGCAGAGGAAATCTATAAGAACAGAGACCGCTATCTCGACGGGAAAAGCAGCAGTGATCTCCCGCTTGATCTCTATACCCTGTCCTGCAGCATGAGTGCTGATCTGCTGGGGAAGTATTCCATTCACCTCCGTTCTCCCCGGGACTTTTTTGATCCGGATTCCATAGAAGAAGCGAATGGAGTCGTCACAAAAGCTGAATTCGATCCGGACCTTCTGTCAGACCGGCAGCGGGAAGATCTCTACCTTGCTTTCTATCTGGACAATGTCATCGGCGGGATCCAGAACTTTGACAACGGCGACGGCACCTACAACGGGATCGGTGCCTCCTACTTCTGCATGGCGTCCAGTGGGATCGACCTTCTCGCGGACACGCTGACCACCCCCATGGTGGAGTATGACGCCCGCAATTCCACCTGGTACGTGGAAGCCTCGAAACTCTCCCCAGGGGAAGTCTACTGGACAGACCCTGTGATGGACGGTTCCGGGCGCGGAATCTCTCTGATCTGCGCCATACCGGTCTATGTGGACGGAGAACTGATCGGCGTCGCCGGCTCCGGCGGTCTCATCGACAACATCCGTGAGATGGTTCAGGGAACCACCATCGGAGAGGGTGGCTACTCCCTCCTTCTGAACATCGGCCGATCGGACCAGGTTGTGAATGTCATCGCGACCTCAGATACGGACAGCTCCACGATGATCAACAGATACTCCATGGACCTGCTCCAATGTCCAAACCAGAGCATCACAGAGATCCTTGAGGAGATTCAGAAGGGAGAAGATACAGGAATTCAGGAGCTCGTGCTGGATGAGGAGAACAGCTATTTCGCCTATGCCAAAATAAATCTGACCGACTGGGTCTGGTGCACAGTCATCCCCTCATCTGACAGCCTCCTCACAACACCGATCTCCCAGCTCAACAGCAGTATTGACAAGATCATCCAGCGTTCTTTTGAAGGGATGCACGCATCGATCATTTTGATCTCGATTTGCCTCGGGATCGCGGCACTGGGCCTGATCATTTTGATCTTCTTTCTGTCCTTCCGCTTTTCAGCGGCACTGACAAAGCCGATTTATACGCTGATGGAGGGAGTCAAAACCATCAGTGATGGAAATCTGGACTATCGTATCGAAGTGAAAAGCAACGACGAGATCGCTCTTCTCGGAGATTCCTTCAATCAGATGACCAGCAGCCTGAAGGATTACATCCAGAATCTGGCCTCTGTTACGGCGGAGCGGGAGCGCATCGGTGCGGAACTGAATGTGGCGACAAACATCCAGGCTTCCATGCTCCCCTGTATCTTCCCTCCGTTCCCGGATCGGGAAGAGTTTGATATTTACGCGTCCATGCAGCCGGCCAAAGAGGTCGGCGGAGATTTCTACGACTTCTTCATGGTGGACGATCAGCACCTTGCTGTTGTCGTCGCTGATGTCTCCGGTAAGGGCGTACCGGCTGCCCTGTTCATGGCCATCGGCAAAACACTGATCAAGGATCACACAGATCCTGGCGTGGATCTGGGAGATGTCTTCACAAAGGTCAACGAAATCCTCTGCAGTTCCAACTCCGAGGAGCTCTTTATCACAGCCTTTGAAGGTGTCCTGGACCTGGTGACCGGAGAGTTCCGCTTCGTGAACGCGGGGCATGAAATCCCCTTCCTGGCGCTCAATGGAGAACCCTTCCAGTCCTATAAGACTCGAGCTGGCTTTGTGCTGGCCGGAATGGAGGGCATCCGCTACAGATCCGGCAGCATGATGCTGAAGCCCGGTGATAAGCTCTTTGAATACACAGACGGTGTCACGGAAGCGACCAATGCAGAGAATGAGCTTTACGGAATGGAGCGCCTTGAATCCATTCTGGGGCAGAATACCAATAAAAGCCCAGAGGAGCTTCTCAATGCGGTGAAGGCGGACGTGGACGCCTTTGTTGGAACTGCTCCGCAGTTTGATGACATCACGATGCTGTGTCTGTCCTACAAGAAAGCGCTGCCTATGTCCGACAAAGGAGCAGAGGATGACGCATCAGCCATAGCTGACCCGCAGGCAGATGCGAAAAACTGAAAACAGATCTTATATCCTCTCGCATTGTGTTTTATATGCTATCTCATTATTCCAGGACATGATGCAATAGGGTATGATATAGTATGGTATGGTATGGTATGGCATGATGTGATATGATATAAAATATATTGCACGGTGTGATGCATTGTGCTATTCGTTATATTTTATTCTGTAAGTGCATGTTATACTTTTATTGCTTCGATATTTTTATATGCCACATGCATCCTATTCATTCTGTGCATTCTATATATTATATGTGTTCTATGCGCTCTGTTACTTCTGAATAATTTGAATATCTTATATTGCACATCAAAAGAAAACAGGGGCCTGGCCCCTGTTTTCTTTTGTGTCTATATGAATTGTATCTATCTGAAT
>CADBUA010000252.1 GCA_902797665.1 uncultured Lachnospiraceae bacterium
AGATGACGGCATTGAAACCCATGGACTGCCAGATATTGGATCCAATGTACAAAGTACGGAACCAGGAAGAGGAGGAGGTGAACATAATGCTCTTCTCCGCTCCGGCTGCCAGACGCAGAGAGTTGATGACGCCATTCGCTGAGAAGAAGACCGTGATAATAGAAACAACGACAACGTTGGACATAAAGTACGGCGCATAAGAGATCGTCTGCACCGCCTTCTGGGTTCTCTGATTCTTCACCTGATTCAGGAGAAGCGCAAAGATAACCGGAATCGGGAACGCGATAGCCAGGCTCTCAAGAGAGATGACAATCGTGTTCTTGATCGCCTGAAGGGCAATACTGGTCGAGAAGAACTGCTGGAAATACTTGTACCATGGATCTGCCCACGGGCTTCCCAGGATTCCCTGCCGGACCATATAATCCTTGAACGCGATGATCAGACCGTACATCGGATAGTAGGCAAAAACCGCTGCCCAGGCCAGTGCCGGGATCAGGAGCACATACAGCTGCCATGCTCTCAGAACCTGCGATTTTCCTTTCCTCTTCGGTACGGCCCCCTTTGACTTTTTAGCCATCTGTGGTATCCCTCCTTTTCTTGTCGCTTGTTGACTGCATATGGTTGCTATGCTCCCTGCTCCAGGCTGGAAAGGCCAGTCCCAGCCTGGCCCCCAGGGACCAGTAAGCTCATCTTTAGTTCAGAACGAAGATTTCCGCCCTGGCTTCCTTTTCCGAGGAAAAGAGGATTTCTGTGACCCTGCTCTTTCTGAAATAAGGAAGGTCGTTGATACTGAGTCCGGTCTGCCCGTTCCAGGAAATCTCCAGGATTCCCCTGTCATAGATGACAGAAAACTCTTCAGGCACCTTCATCCTGCCTGTCCCAATAAAATCGGTCACAATCCCCCCTGTGAGGGAAAGGGTTCTCTCATCCTTCTCCAGGGAGATGGTCACGTCCCCGTTCTCTGTGCGGATGACCAGGGAGAATGCCCCGTCATGATGAAGGTCAGCGAAGATTGCACCATCCTCATCGAGCTTGAAGGAAGAGCTGGAATTCCCGGAAGAGCTGAGCGTCTTCCCCTCTCCCTTCTGATCCAGCACTTCCTCCGGAAGGGCCATCTTCAGCTGATAGCCAAAGGGTCCCTTGACCAATGAAAGAGCCCGCACCAGGGACATCGCTCCTGTCGTCGTGCGCTCGATGCTCGAAGTCCGAAGCCAGGCAATGCTGAGGATTCTCCCCTTCGGGTCTCCCGAGAAGGTCTGTGCCGCGTAGGGAAGATTCACCGCTCCCTCGTAGGCCCGTCTGCGCGTCTCAGTCTGACTGAAGCTGTATCCGTCAAAATCTCCCACATAGTAGGAGCCATCTGCTGCCCAGAAGACCCACTTTTTCTCCTCGCTGCCCTCCACTGGGAGACAGAAGAGATCCGGACACTCATATCCGCTCTCAAGGGTTACCCGGGAGGCGAGTTCAAAGTGCGTAAGGTCCTTTGAACGGAAAATGCCAAAGTCATTGCCCTCCAGCCAGAGCACCAGCACATAGGCTCCACTCTCCTCGTGCCAGAATACCTTGGGATCCCGCTTATTCCGGGAGGGTTCCGTCAGGATCTTCTCCGGCAGCTTCTCCAGAGTCTCTCCCCCGTCGATGCTGAACGCTTCATAGATTTCAAAGGGCTTTTTGAAAGCACCGTTCGCGGTATAAAAGAAGATCAGGGCATCGTTCGGCAGGCCCAGAAGGCTTTTGCTGTTCACGATGCCGCTTCCGGACCACATATCCCCGTTCTCATCGGGGAAAAGCGCCGGCTTCTTCTCCTCCCAGTGAAGGAGATCTGTGGACGAGGCATGCCCCCAGGTCATGTTCGCCCACTGGGGGCCGTCCGGATTGTGCTGGAAATAAAGCTCGTAGATCCCATCATGATATACACAACCGTTCGGATCATTGATCCAGCCATATTTCGCTGTGAAATGGAGCCGTGGATAGATATTTTCCATACGTTTCCTCCTGGCAGCTAAGAGAAGCATCTGCCGATGCAAGAGCGAAGAAAACCTGAGAACACTGTGAGCAGTGGGAAAATCCTTTTCCCGGATCCATCCCTCAAACTCAACTCCTGAACCCTTAAGAACTTCCGGGGCTCTCGGATCTCCTGATCTTCCGAAAGCTTCCCACACCCCTGAATCTTCTGAATACTTTCCCTCTCTCCGCGTTTTCGCGGGAAGATAAATTAAATAAGTTCAGAACACATGAATTTCTTTGCGGCGTCTTTCTTTAGGCACTCTCTCACCAGGAGAGATTCCGCCGAAGACCCTGATTCAGTTCTTCATGGCAATTGCTTGGCATGTTTGAACATCAATCGACTTATATTACTCTACCTTCGTCTGACCGTCAACCCATAAAAGAAAATATTCTGATAGTATGTCTGATCAATTTGATAATTTTGCCGAAAGCCTTAAGGGAGATAGCTGGATATAGCTGAATAAAGATTCAGAAGGATGAGAAAAGAGGATAAATAATGAAATACAGGAGACGCTGATATCTACCGGGTACCTGTCCAGTCGCAAGCTCCTGTCCAGGTACGAGGCCGGGCGCAGGCTCCTACGCCCACATTCAATCTGCGCCCGGCCTTTGCTAATGAACCGTATACTTCGTTTTGCGCAGCAAGTGCGCAAAGCGGACTGGACAGTTACTCTATCGAAAATCATTCGGATTGTCCAAGTACTGAGGCGGCAGAAACCCGCCCGCGCCATTCTGGGCAGATTCCTTCTCTTACAGTTCATCCAGCAATGAGAAACAGATATCTCGCGGGCATACCAGCGGGCATGAGAATCTGGATGTCTGCCATGCGTATGGACTCCAGTAAAGGAGCATCGGTCGGCATTTCAAGCCCATCAGCTGTATCAGGCGGATCAGGAAGTCATGTGCTGCATATATAATTATATTAAAATATACTGTATTAGAATATATTGTATGCATTATATCATCGATATTGTATTGTGTATCCATAATAGTTAACGCGTAGCTTGTTATATATACAAGGCTTATCCACTCAGAGATTCGTATCTGTCCAGTCGCAGACCCCAAAAGATTCGGCGGGGTTAGGCCCCTGCCGCTCACATTGAATTTGTGTTTTGCATTTATGCTTTGCATTTGCTATCTATTACCACCTTTTGTGTGGCTAGTGCGCAAAGCTGACTGGACAGTTACAGAGACTCAAACCGGAAGCGTGAAAAAGCCGGATCCGGCAGGATGTGATATGATGAGCGCGATGCGTGGAAAGTCCAGCCCAATGGCAGGGCATTCCTTAATATATGGAACAATATCCTGTGTCTGCTCCTGTCTTTGATTTGATTCTGAGTCCGACTGCCCATCGCAGTGTCTTTGGGCAGTTTCGACTGTCTCTGTGTCCAGAATCCCGTGCCAGCCGGCCTTCCCCGTGGTTTTTCAGCTTGCCGGCTTTTCGGAATCAGGATGCACAAAAAGTCTGATATGGCTTGGAATCATGGGTGCAAAATCATAGAAAAGCAGAACCGGGCCGAAAGGAGAAAACATGAACACTCCAGCAAAGTACGGCGCAGGAAGGCGCCTCAGCGGAAAGAACCGCTATCTTGAGCTTCTCAGCAGAGATCTTGTCCGTTTTCTGCAGGTGAATCTTCTGACAATTCTCTGCCTTCTGCCGCTCCTCCTGGCTGTCGATTATGCCATCGTGACCCGCAGCGTACTTGTTCTCCTGTGTCTCTGCATCCCAAGCGGCATTCCCGCGGGGGCTGGCATCACAGGGATGTACGACTGTGTCCTCCGCTCTCTCCGGGATGCGCCCGGAGGTATGTGGGAGAACTACAAAAAAGCCTGGAAGCAGAACTTCAAAGGGGCCATCCTGCCGGGCATTGTCTTCAGCCTGGTCGTCGGATTCTACGGGTTCGTTCTCTTTGTGCTGGGGCTGGGAGAAATCGCAAATGGAAAGCTTTTCTATGCGCTCTATCTTGTCGGTATCTTTCTCTTTTCCCTGATCTACACCGTTCTCTGGCCCATGTACACGCTTTTTGCCCTGAAGCCCTCCGACTTTTTCAGGAATCAGCTCCTGTTCACAGTCCGATACTTCTTTCGGGTGATCGGCACATCACTCCTGAACCTTGGCTACTGGGTCCTGATGCTGCTCCTGGTTCCCTATTCTCTGGTGCTCATGCCCTTCTTCGGCTTCTGGTTCATCATCTTCTCCTCCAGCTTCCTGCTCTATGATTCCATGAATGAGATGTTCCAGATCGAAGAATCGATCGCAGACCTGTATCCTGATCAGGTGCCCTTCTACGAGACCGACGAAGAATGGCTTGAGAGAAAGCAGAGAGAGAATGAAACGACGGAAGCGGAGACTGAGTCATCGCCAAAAGTATAGATATTGATATATAGCTATAGATGTGGAAGCTGTTACAGAGAGCCATAAACTGAAATCTTTGCTCAGGACAAGGGGGCAGGTCCAGCAGCGGATCTGCCCCTTCTTCATTCGCCCTTCATTCGCTCTTCGTTCGCCCTGCCTGCGGATTTCGGAGCAAGGGACGGAAATCGTGGAACCAGTCTTTATCGTTTACCACCTGCCACACAGGACACACCAAAGGCATATCAAATACACCTGAAATACATCTCAGGTCTATTTCTCCCCGACAGTCCCCTTTTCATGCAGCTTTCAGGTCCCATTTTCATGCATTTCCATGTTTCCGCCAACATCCGAAAGATGCCAGATGCTGCCGATGCTCATGAGCCTTATTCAGGCACTGATATCCAGGAGTTCCGATGCTTCCTTGAGCAGGGAGATGATCGGCAGATGCTGCGGACATACGCTTTCGCACTGACCGCAGGCGATGCATGCGCTTGCCCTGGCGCTCTTTTTCGCACTCACGAGGCCGCTGTAAAAGCTCTTAGGCCTGAATTCCTCCTTGTAGAGCTTCATCGTATTCACCGCGCGGAAGATGTCCGGAATGGAGATCCCCATGGGACAGCCATCTGTGCAGTAGCGGCAGGACGTGCAGCCAATCTGCGGCACATTCAGCATCTCGTCCCTTACCTCGTGGACCAGAACCCGTTCTGCTTCACTCATGGCTTCAAACCGGGTGAAAGTGCCGATGTTATCCTGCATCTGCTCCTCTGTGCTCATCCCGGAGAGAACCGTCATGATCCCGTCCAGGGAGGCCGTATAGCGGAGCGCCCAGCTGGCAATGCTGTCATTTGGGCGCGCAGCCTTATACTTTGCCTCCAGCGCGTCCGGAAGCTTAGCCAGGGTGCCACCCTTCACCGGTTCCATGATAATCATGGGGATATTCCGGCTGTGCAGGATCTCGTAAAGTCTTCCGGACCTGACTACCGGATTCTCCCAGTCAGCGTAATTCAGCTGGATCTGGACAAACTCCACCTCCGGGTGGACATCCAGAACCTTCTCCAGGAGCTCTGGCGAACCATGGAAAGAGAAGCCGAAATGGCGGATCTTTCCCTGCGCTCTCTTCTGGATTCCCCAGTCAAAGCAGTTGAGGCCTTCATAGGTCTCTACGTTGCCATCCTCCACCGAGTGGAGCAGGTAAAAATCAAAGTAGTCAACGCCGCACCGCTCCAGCTGTTCATTGAAAATCCGATCCCGGTCGTCCTCCGTTTTCATGTTCCAGGCCGGCAGCTTCGTTGCCAGATAGAAACTCTCCCGTGGATAACGCTTTGTCAGTGCCTCCTTGACCGCCTTCTCAGAATTCCCGCCGTGATAGACATATGCAGTGTCAAAGTAATTCATGCCAGCCTTGATATAGGCATCCACCATCTCCTCAAGTCTCGACAGATCAATCGCGCCGTCCTTCTCAGGCAGACGCATAAGCCCAAAGCCAAGTTTCGGCATCTGTTTCAAATCGATTGCCATCTCTGTCTTCCCTCCTTTTCTGATGCTCCTGACCCAG
>CADBUA010000253.1 GCA_902797665.1 uncultured Lachnospiraceae bacterium
AGATACATGAGGAAGACACAGACATACAGAAATCAGACAAAGTCAAAGGCAAAGAAAGTCAGACAGAGATAAGATAAAGATTAAAGCGAGAGATAAAGACAAGACAAAAACAAAATAAAAACAAAGACAGATATAGAGTCATACAAAAGGCGATGCTGCCGGATTCTGAAAGAAGACGGGGCGGAGACCTGAAGGGAGGAGCGAGCGATGAACGAAGTCTTGCGGTGTTCATATTGATCAAAAAGGAGATTAATGTGTAATTGATATAGGTATTAAATAAAAATATCTTAATAGAAACAATGCCAATAATAACATATATATCAATGTGGATAACAATGTCAATTCGTACAGGCATTGGATTTCATGATCATGCGGCGTCTGGACTTTGATCCCTGCCTTCCTGCCGGACGCTGGCTCTGCCTGGAAGCATCATCCGGGAGAGCGCTTCTTTTCAGGCTGTCTGCAGGCGATTCCTCGAACGCATGCCCTGCCTTCATAAGGCCTAGGCTGTCTTGACAAATCTTTCCCCGGCACACAATAATAGGGCCCTGGAAAGGAGCTTTCTAGCGTATGGATATTAATGCAACGATCGCACAGGAAATGGGCATCCAGCTCTGGCAGGTGGAAGCCGTGGTCAGCCTGATCGACGAGGGCAATACGATTCCTTTCATCGCGAGATACCGCAAGGAAAAGCACGGCTCACTGGATGATGAACAGCTTCGAAATCTGGATGAGCGCCTGAAATACCTCAGAGGACTTGAGGAGAGAAAAACACAGGTCATTTCTTCCATTGAAGAGATGGGGAAGATGACAGCGGAGCTGAAGCAGCAGATCACAGAGGCTCAGACACTGGTGGCGGTCGAGGACCTCTACCGTCCTTACAAGCCGAAGCGCCGCACCAGGGCGACCATCGCCAGAGAGCGGGGGCTTGAGGGGCTGGCTGAGTTGATTCTGGGACAGAACATTTCCGGAAGCATCGAGGAGGCTGCAAAGCCTTATGTGGATCCCGAGAAGGAAGTTCCGACGGAGAAGGATGCCATCCAGGGTGCCTCTGATATCCTGGCGGAGTCGATCTCTGACCGGGCGGATCTCAGAACGAGAATCCGGGAGATCACGATGGAGGAGGGGATCCTCAGCAGCGAAGTCAAGAAGGATATGGAGGATCCGAAGTCCGTCTATGCCCAATACTTCCACTATGAGGAAGCTGTCGGCAAGGCTGCCGGCCACAGAGTCCTGGCGCTGAACCGCGGGGAGAAGGAGAAGGTCCTGACGGTTTCGGTGAAGGCTCCGGAGGAGCGGATCATTCGATATATCGAATCGCAGGTCATCACATCGGACAATCCGGCTGCAACGCCGGTTCTTCAGGCTGTCTGCGAGGACAGCTACAAACGGCTGATTGAACCGGCGATCGAGCGCGAGATTCGGAATGAGCTCACCAGCAAAGCGGAGGACGGGGCCATTGATGTCTTCGGCAAAAACCTGCGGCAGCTCCTGATGCAGCCGCCGATCGCCGGGAAGGTGGTTCTGGGCTGAGATCCGGCCTTCCGCACCGGATGCAAGATCGCAGTCGTCGATGATACCGGGAAAGTCCTGGATACCACGGTCGTCTACCCGACAGCTCCGACCAACGAGATGAAGATCCGCCAGGCCAAGGAGACCATCAAGCGCCTGATCGCGAAGTACAACGTGACGCTGATCTCCGTGGGGAATGGGACAGCATCCAGAGAGTCCGAGAAGGTGATCGCGGAGCTGATCTCCGAGATTCCAGAGCGGAAAGTTCAGTACGTGATTGTCAGCGAAGCAGGGGCATCGGTCTACTCAGCCTCTGTCCTGGCCACGGAAGAGTTCCCGAACTTTGACGTGGGGCAGAGAAGTGCGGCATCCATCGCGCGCCGGCTGCAGGATCCGCTGGCGGAACTGGTGAAGATTGATCCCAAGAGCATTGGTGTCGGGCAGTACCAGCACGACATGAATCAGAAGAAGCTGGGAGAGAAACTGGAAGGTGTCGTGGAGTCCTGCGTCAACAATGTCGGCGTGGACCTGAATACTGCTTCCTTCTCCCTGCTCGAGTATGTCTCCGGGGTGACAAAGAAGACGGCAAAGTCTATCGTCGCCTGGCGGGAGGAGAATGGCAGGTTTACCGACAGACGGCAGCTTCTGAAGGTTTCCGGCCTGGGCCCGAAAGCTTTTGAACAGTGCGCGGGCTTTCTTCGGATCCGGGGCGGCTCAAATCCTCTGGATATGACCGGGGTGCACCCGGAATCCTACGCCGCAGCGGGTAAGCTCCTGGAGAAGCTCGGCTTTAGCGGAGAGGACATCAAAGGGGCGAAGATTACCGGGGCAACAGCTCTTCTTCGGGACAAGAAGACCCTGGAGAGCCTGGCGGCAGATTTTGGTGTCGGTGAGGAGACGCTCAGCGATATCGCCAAGGAGCTGGAGAAGCCAGGGCGCGATCCCAGATCTGATATGCCGAAGCCGGTCCTGCGCTCTGATGTTTTGGAGATGAAGGATCTGAAGCCTGGGATGATCCTCAAGGGAACTGTCCGGAATGTCATTGACTTTGGCGCATTCGTGGACATCGGCGTTCACCAGGACGGTCTGGTCCATATCTCGCAGCTGAGCGGCAGCCGTTTTGTCAACCATCCCCTGGATGTGGTCTCGGTCGGAGATATCGTAGACGTCAAGGTGCTGGAGGTCGACGAGGAGCGTGGGCGCATCTCCCTGACCATGAAGCTGGAAGAGCCTTCGGACAAGCATAAAAAGAAAGAGGAGAAGACCGAGGGCGGCAGAAACAGACAGGGTGGAGGCGGACAAAATCGAAATCAGAACCGGAATCAGAACGGCGCTTCCAAAGCTGATTCCAATCAAAGGGAGCGAAAAGGACAGAATCCGGGCAGGAAAAATACCGGAAATGGAAAAGGCGCGGCGAAATCCGCTCCAAAGAACGGAGAACTGGACCTTTCTCAGCTTTTGAATAAGTGGCACTGAAAAAGCCCCGCGGCTGTGGGAGCTGGAGACCCCAGTGACGCATCGGCCTTGCGGTGCCTTCCGGAAATCTCATGTAGAGCCAGACAGAATCAAAAGCAAAAACAAAACAAAAACAGAATAAAACAAAAAG
>CADBUA010000254.1 GCA_902797665.1 uncultured Lachnospiraceae bacterium
ATGACAGAGTATATCGCGACTTTCTACAGCCACTTCGGGGCGATGCGTTTCCAGAAGGAGCTGAAAGCCCAGGGGATCCAGGCACGTATGATGCCTGTGCCGCGTTCCCTGAGCTCCTCCTGTGGGACCGCAGTTCTCTTCCAGGCGGAGAAGGGGCAGATCCCGGGGAATCGTCACAGAGAGCTTGAACAGATCGTCCAGGTTCTTCCAGGGGAGCTCTTTGAAGCGGTTTACAGAGCGGAGGACAGCTGATATGGAAGATCTCAAAGAGATCAAAGAGGCAAAGATCAAAGAGACGATCAGGCTGACAAAGCTCGCATCCTGCGCGGGATGCGGAGCCAAGGCAGGGGCGGGGCTTCTGAAGACGCTCCTCACAGACCTTCCTGTGCGGGAGGACCCGAACCTGATCGTCGGATATGACCGGAGCGATGACGCCTCCGTTTACGTGGTGAACAAAGACCTGGCCATCGTTCAGACGGTCGACTTCTTCCCGCCGATCGTGGACGATCCGGAGCTCTTCGGGCAGATCGCCGCCTGCAACGCCCTGAGCGATGTCTACGCCATGGGCGGAGAGCCCAAAACAGCGTTGAATGTCATGACCATCAGCAATCAGATGGACAGAGAGACCATACACGCCATCCTCCGGGGCGGATATGAGAAAGTCTATGAGGCCGGCGCAATCATCACCGGCGGCCATACCATCGAGGATCTGGAGCCCAAGTACGGGCTCGCGGTCACGGGCTTTGTCCGCCCGGACAAGGTCCTGACCAACTCAGGAGCCAGGGAGGGAGATGTCCTGATTCTGACCAAGAAGCTCGGGATTGGGATCCTGACCACCGCCGCCAAGGCGGACCTTCTGGATGCTTCGCTCCTCTCAAAGATCCAGGAACAGATGGCATGCCTCAACAAGACCGCCAGGGATGTGGCTGTGAAATACCGGGTGCATGCCTGCACCGATGTCACAGGCTTCTCCCTGCTTGGACACGCTTATGAGATGGCCGAGGGAAGCGGCATGTCGCTCCACCTCGAAAGTGAAAACATCCTTTTCTGGCCTGATGCCTTCGAGATGGCCGACATGGGCTTTGTCCCGGCGGGTGCCTACAGAAACCGGGACTATGCGGAGCCCCATGTAGTCTGGAAAAAGGAGACCCCGCGGCCGATGCAGGATATCCTGTTCGATCCTCAGACCTCGGGAGGATTGCTCCTCTCGGTAGATTCCAGGGATGCGGAAGCATGTCTCCGAGAGCTTCAGGACAGCCTGGACGGCGTCTCCCAGATCGGCTATGTGACAGCGGGGGATCCCGCGCTGATTGTGGAGTGAGCATTTCCCCTCAGGGCATCCCGGAAAAAGTCTGCTGCTTCGGAAAAGACACAAAGCATGAAAGCCAGGGGGCCAAGCCCCCTGGCTTTTCCATCCTCTATGCTGTCCGCGCCTCTGCGGATCCTGATCTATGCGCGGCCAGGAAGATTTGCTATGTAAGTCGGCCGCGGTATATGCAGGGTCCACTCATCCAGCGTAGGGCAGGAATTCAAACAGGTCCTGTTCATCGATCCCATTGACAGTAAATCCCCAGCCTTTGCTCTCCCTGGCGGAGGCGAGGGAAAGCCTCACAAGGCTTCCTTCTGCTGTGCTCAGATCCATAAAGCTCTCCCCGTCCGTCGCCTCGGGCTTCAGCCTTGTCCCCGCCGGGAGGAATACCTCAGTCCCCTCAGGGCTTTTCGCTGTCAGGTCCGCCTTCAGCGTCAGATCCATTCTGCTGCCCCAGGGCATTGCAATCTGATCGACGCCCTCCCGGACTGGAAGTCCGTTCTCATCCATATGACAGCGGATGAGGCCGGTGTAAGTTCCGAGTACGTAGATGCGCTCGCTGAGGATGAAATCCTCCACGTTGAAGATGCTGCTGTTCTGAAGGGACAGGGGGACCTCCTCCGACAGGGTCAGCTCCTCCCCATCCAGGCGCAGGACCCTCAGATTCCGATAATCGTTGTCCCAGAGAAAGTCCATGTAGAGAAAATCTCCCCTGGAAGTCTGTAAATACCAGGCCTTCAAAGGCCCATACTCCGAATCGATTTGGATGCTCTTTTCCCCGGCTTTCACAGTTGTCACCGCGGTGGCCTCTTTCGTATTCTGGATGGTCTCCAGAGAGATTCCGTCTCCGTATTTTTCCTCAGGCAAGAATCCGTTTCCCTCCCAGAGGCTGATCTTCTCAAAGCGATCCGTCTCCTCTGTCTCAATCCAGTCGATAAACAGATCCGGAAACTCGGCAAAAGACAAGCGGACACTGATCATGCCGGAAGAATAAGGCGCGAGATCGTAGGGATCAAAGATAAAGTTGACTCCGCTCCGGTCGACGGTAAAGTCCACCCGTACATCCCCTTCCGCCTCCCTGCCGTAAGCATTCTGAATCATCAGGGCAGCGGTGTCCCGCCACTCGTCAAAGAAGGCGGCCTCCTCCGCCTGAAGCGCCAGCTTCCCCATCAGCGCTTCCGTGAGCGCCGTTTCATCCTCTGTGAGATCCGGGAGCAGGAGCTCCTGCCCGGTCTCTGAATCGTAGGTGCTTCCTGTGAGAATACTGAGCCCATGGGCTCCGCCAAGGAAGCGGTAATCCGTCCTGCCGATGGAGAGAATCCGATCGTCCGCCCGGGTCACCTCATCCTCCGAGACAATTGAAAAAGTCATCTCCGGAATGTCAGAGTGCCGCTCCCGCGCACTCTCCAGGTTTTCCTGATACTCTTCCAGGACCCGGTCATAAATGGCGTCATTTCTCTTTTCCAGAACTTCCTTCAGATCATCCCATCCCTCCCCGGCGATCTCCGTCAGCTGGGACCGTGCAGTGATGATGGGCCGATGCTCCTCATCCCACTCCGACTCTGTGTTTTCTCTCTGATAGGTAAACAGACTCTGGCGTCTGTCAGCTTCCGCGGCGGAGAAAGTCCCTGGCAGAAAAGTGAATAGCAAAACACCCAGCGTCAACCCCTTCCGGCACACGCTCCTGATCATAGTTCCCCTCCTCAGTCAATCCGATCGACAGCTTTGTTTCCCTCCCCTACTTTATCATATTCCCGCGAGCGTGAGAATTTGC
>CADBUA010000255.1 GCA_902797665.1 uncultured Lachnospiraceae bacterium
AATGGGAGATCGAGCGCACGGAGGAAAAGATGAAAAGGAGAGCAATGTGAAGCCCGGTATGGAGGACAAAGATGAAAGCGAAAGAGACGGTGACATTGCAGATTCTCTCGACCAGCGACATTCACGGCAAGTATCTGCCTTTCGATTATGCGCTGAACATGGAGGATCCCTCTGGGTCCCTGGCACAGATCCTGACGGCGGTGAAAGAGCTCCGTACAGAGAATGAAAACACGGTCCTGGTGGACATCGGCGATGATCTTCAGGGCAATTTCGCGGAGCTTTTCCTTGACGATGAAGAGCATCCCTACGTGACCGCCGCGAACCTGATGGACTACGATGTCTGGACACCCGGGAATCATGATTTCAACTATGGGCTTTCTTTTCTGAAAAAGGTCCTGTCCGGACTGAAGGCGAAGGTCCTGATCGGCAACGTGAAGGATCCGGAAGGAAATCCGCTGTCTGACGGTTATGCGATCATCGAGCGGGGCGGCGTAAAAATCGGCATCATCGGGATGGTCACTTCCAACATCAACCGCTGGGATGCCAAACATCTGGAGAGCTGTGAGATCACAAACCCGACTGATGAGACGATCCGGATCGTGAAAGAGATCCGGGACCGATGTGACGTGATCATTGCGGCTGAGCACATGAGCGAGCAGAGGGAGTATGAAGTGACCGGAACCGGAGCCAATGACCTCGCAGAGGCCTGCCCGGACATCGATGTTATCCTGGCTGCCCATGCACACCATCAGGTGGATGAATCCTTCGTGAACGGTGTGCTGATCACCGAAAACAAAGGTCATGGGCAGACCCTCTCCGCGGTAAGCCTGACCCTGGAAATGAAGGAGGATGGCAGATACGATCTCGTGGGTAAAAGCGGCAGGACCATCAATGCCGCGGACTATGACCCGGACATAGAGATGATGCAGGCCCTGGCAGATGCAAACCGGCGCGCAAAAAAGGAGGCTGTCACAGTTGTCGGCATGCTTGAGGGCGGATCTCTGCTTCCAGAGAACGAGATCGAGGAGATTCCGCAGGCGAGAATCGAGGAGACCCCACTCATTCATCTGATTAACAAGGTCCAGATGTACTATGGGGAGGCGGATCTCTCCGCCACCTGCTTATTCTCAGATCATGTGCTGATAAAGCAGGGAGAGATTCTCAAGAGTGATCTTGCCCTGATTTACAAGTATGAGAACACGCTGTACAGGTTGAGGATTAACGGCGCACAGCTGAGGAAATATCTGGAATGGAACGCCGGGTATTTCAACACACTGAAAGAAGGCGACCTTACCATTTCCTTCAATCCGGATGTGAGGTCTTACAACTATGATCTGTTTACCGGCATCCGATTTGAGACCAACATCTCGAAGGAACCAGGTACCCGAATCGAGAACCTGGCTAAGGCGGACGGCACACCGGTGAAGGACGATGATCTCTTCATCCTGGCAGTAAACAACTACCGCGCGAACACGCAGCTTTTGAACGCTGGACCGATCTTCGGAGAAGGAGAGGAGCTCCCGGAGCTTCTGGATGTGGATGTACACGGGGAGCTCGGCGGCATACGCGAGATGATCTGTGATTATATCCAGAACGTCTCACATGGAATTCTATGGGTGCCGGAACTACCAGGCAGCTGGAAGCTGACAGGCATCGACTGGGAGCCGACGGACCATGAGGCAGTGGTCGAGGCGCTGAAGGAAGGCAGTCTTTCATTTGGAAACGAAATGGCAGATCATTGGATGCCGCCCTCTGTTTCAATCACCAAGGAAGATCTGCAGAAATGGAGGGAGAAGACGAGGCAGCAGCAGGACAAATGCTGAGGACGGAGAACGTCAATTGTGGAGCGTTGAGGACATAGATGATTGAGGAAGGGAAACACTTAGGATGAAAGAGAGCATTGAGGGTGGGAGATTTTGAGGAAATCGATCGTTGATAGTGAGAAGACCGGAACGGTGCAGGATCTCATCCTTGGCTCACCGGAGGTCTGGATCCGGCATGTCTGTTTATCCTGCCTCTGGAGAGATTTACTCTGCACCCCTTGAGAAGGGATGCTCATTCTGTCCAGACCGAAGATGACCGGTTCTGACCTGACCGGCACTGAGCCGAATTGCCATAATCTTCTCGTATACCCTTGAGTGCGAAGACTTCGTTTTTCTTTGGCCAAGGGGCTGTCCCGCATGACGTCCCATGAGGAGCCGGGAAAACCTCAGTTCATTTGGGCATAACTAAGGCACCTTCTATTCCTCCGGGAACAGATGGTGCTTTCCCTTCCTCCGAGGACAGCGAATTTCCGAAGAGGGTTGAATTCCGAAAGAGGTCTTGAACTGACATCGTTTAGATATTGAATTAACGTTTAACGAAAACTGGAATGCTATTGAAATTCAAGGAGATGAGAAAGCATTCCTTTCAACGGGAATACCAAGAGTCATCAGGGCCGATCAGCGAATCACCCCTGTAACCTCATCATTTCATGATAGCCACTCCAAAAGTTTGTCGGGCCCTTAGTACGGCCAGGGATGCTGCTTTCTAAGTGGATCCGGAGAGATCTCTTTTTGCGATTTTGGCTTCTGGCAGGAGCACCATTTCATGGTTGACGCTTCACATTCCAGGAGGGTTGTCGTATACTGTTGACAAAGAGAGCAGGATTTTGAGCTTGAGTGATAAAAAGGGAAGGGGAGGCTATCACCCAATGAGAAGAGCAAAACACGGTTCAATTGTGTCCAAAGTGTGAACAGCCAAGAAATTACCCCAAAAAGGCAGGTTTGTGAAAATGGTAACAATCACCTGCGCAAATGGTTCATTTTCCCCAGTATTCATGCGGGTTCTCAGAACTAAGGGTAGAAATGGAGAAGGCCCGATCTAGGGCATTGACACCGGATGCCGCCTGGTCGGATGCCGCCTGCAAGGCTGCCGTAGAAATGGAGAAGGCCCGATCTAGGGCATTGACACAATTTGGTAATGGAGTATTGTCGGTCGAAAGAGTTCGTAGAAATGGAGAAGGCCCGATCTAGGGCATTGACA
>CADBUA010000256.1 GCA_902797665.1 uncultured Lachnospiraceae bacterium
AAGGGAGGGAGATAGAAGGGAGGGAGATAGAAGGGAGGGAGATAGAAGGGAGGGAGATAGAAGGGAGGGAGATAGAAGGGAGCGAGATAGAAGGGAGCGAGATAGATAAAGGGGAGCGGAACAGTGCTCAGAGCGTTCAGGAGAGGATGAAAGAGGGGAGGTGATAACGGGTGGAGACAGCCTACAGTCTGAGCCTTGTGTACCGGTACTGCGCGGTCCTTCACCACAACCTGCGGGAGTATACCCCTGAGAACGTGGACCCGGAGCTGACACGGTATAACGTCATTCTTCTCCGGCCCGAGGGAGATCCGGAAGAGATCTTCAACCGCTTCTTTGAGGAGGCTGTATCGGACTACAACCGGAGAAAACTGCTGGGGATCCGCGAGGATGGGAGCATCGGCCGCGTCAGGAGAGAGAAAGTGATCGATAACTACTTCCGGAAGGTCTCTGAGGGAAGAGACAAGACCCATCCCTTTGTGGAGATGGTCGTCCAGGTCGGAAGCCGGGATGACAACTCCTCCCTGAACCGGGAGAGCAGGATCTACCTGGCCAGCCAGGAGATCTACCGCTCCTACTTTCAGGAATTCTCGACGCGTTTCCCTTCTCTTCACCTGGTCTCGGCGGTTATCCACAATGATGAGCCGATGGGGACGCCTCACATGCATCTGGATCTGATCCCTGCGGTTGAGTGTGAAAAGGGGCTGAGGCTTCGCTGCTCCTTTTCGGGGGCTGTGGGGCAGACGGCGAAGATGAATCCTTCTGGTGAGATCATTCGGCAGGGCAGGTTCGGGAGCGAGGGGGAAGGGGAACTCTACGAGCGGGGTACGGATGGAATCAGAGCGTGGAAGAGCGATCAGAGACGGCTCCTCATTGAGATCTGCCGGAATTATGGCGTCAGGATTCGCGAACCGATCTCGGAACACAGGCACTCCCTCATGGTGGAAGAGTACAAAGCCAGCCAGGCGAGGATCGCGCCGAGACTCCGGGACATTCAAAAGGAGCAGGAGAGAGTGGAGAAGGAGCTTCAGGGACTCCTTCTGGAAAGAGAAGCATTGAAACTTTGGGAGAGGCAGGAGAGAACGGGGGCTGTTTCGGAGGAGGAAGAAATTTCCGGGAGGATGCATTCGGGAAGAAAGGCTGAGAAGACCAAAGAGACGGAAAGGAAAGTCCTTACAGAGCTGAAGAAGGATCAGGACCGGAAGATTCAGTGGCTGCTGGACTTTTACAAAAAGAATCCAGAATACGGCAGGCGGGCGCGCCTTCTCTTTGAAAGATCCTGCCTTCCTGATGGCTGTGACATCTCTGCCTTTCGGAGAAGTCCGGAGGAGATCCGGAAGCTGCTTCCAGATGAGCTGTTCCGGGAGATTGTCTGGGAGAGGACCTGGGCCATACGGCCGGATGACCCGCTCCGGGATCCCCATCTTCCGGATGATCCGGACTTTGTCTTGTCCTCTGTCAAAAGTCTCCATGGGGCCTCCGGCCCCATGGAGACCTCCCGGGGCAGGATGGAGGTGCGTGTGGTACCCGGAGGTTTTCGGATTCAGGCAGGGGCACTGGAGAATGCGGGCACTGTGGTGATTTACCCCTTTGGTCTGGCATCTGAAGTCATAATGCGATGCAGGAGGGAGATGATCGAGGAATGGAATCATCAAAGAGAGAGGACGATTGAGAGAACAGAATCGATGAGCCGGAGGCACTAGGTTCAAAGGGCAGGGAGATCCCTGCCCTTTGGGAAAGCAGGATAAAGAGAGATATCAGGAGAATTCAGGAGGATCAGGTATGATTGAAGAGAGATTGAAGCAGCTTGAGGCGGAAGAAGAGACAGCCAACCGGGGGCTTGAGACGGCGAAGAAGAAGGTGAAAATGCTGTCGGAGAAGCTGGCCGGGATTCAGAAGGAGAAGAAGGAACTCGAAGAGACATGCTATACACTTCGCATCGGCAATGTTGTGAAGGAGATTGTCGGGCAGGATATGGATCTGAAGAAGATCAAGGCCTTCCTCTATTACAGACTCATGGAAGATCCGAACGGTGAGGAGGAGATGCAGGAGATGCAGGAAATGCAGGAGATGCAGGGGATGCAGGAGGAATACCTGGATGAAGATGACGAAGATGACGATGACGACGAGGCGGAGGAAGAAGACAGAGCCAGCTGAGATTCGATGAGATCTCTGCCCGGGGGCGGCCCGGGGGAGGATGCCTGAATGGAATGATGGACATGTCAGGCCAGAATCTCAATCAGAGACAGGGGATCCATGACGATCGTCCGAAAAGGCATCCGCGTATGTTTCACACTTCGTGCGAGCATGATCCGTCTCAACATGCGCATTTCGCGTGCCCTTCCGGCACGGATTGGGGCTTCATGGCAGCTTCATCCTCTCCGTTCGATGGGACGCGCATGCCGGGGGAAGCGGATGGATCTGGTCATAGACAGACATGAAGGGGAGCAGGGGAGAGGGCAGTGAAGGTGGCAGAGCAGGAAGAGATCAGTGTAGATGTGAGATGCAGGTTTCCGGAGGATCTCAGGAAAATTCAGCGGGAAGTCCGGGTGGAGGGAGTGGACCCGAGACGCAGCAAAAACAACGTCATTTTCAGGCTCTGCCGCTCCGGGGAGGAAGCGTTCAATGAGATTTTCGGCCCCTTTGTGGCATCTTATGCCTACAGGGATTCCTGGGAAAAATGGAAAAAAGAGGGCAGCTTTCCGAAAGAACTTGTGATCGAGAATTACTATCGGAAGATCCGGAATAACCGGCATGGGATCCACACTTTTGTGGAGCTGATCATCAGGATTGGAAAAGTGGAGGATTATTATACGGGACCTCATGGGGAACTGGACGAAAAACTCTTCAGATCCTCCCGGAGAGTGCTCAGCAGCTACTTGATCCTCTTTCTGAAGCGCTTCTGGAGGTTTGTCCCGATCTCCGTGGTCATTCACCTGGATGAGCCGTCAAAGCCCCCGCATCTTCATATCGTCTTTATCCCGGCGGCCCTCTACCCGGAAAAACAGAGGGTCCGCTGCTCCCTGTCGAGAGCCCTGGAGCAGACCAGAATGCTCCAGGCGGGGACAGATGGAGAAAAATGCTATCGGGGGAGGAGAAAACTGGCCTTGTGGGCGCTGGACCAGAGAAAGATTCTGGAGGATCTGTGCATCAACGAGGGGATCGAGATCCGGAGGCGTATTCTCTATGACAGTTATGAAGCGTGCATGGATGAGAAGATCTTCCAGGAGAAGTGCCGTCTGCTCCTTTTGAGGATAAAGGAAAAAAGAGAGAAGATTGAGGTCCTGCGGAAAGAGCTGAAAGAACTGAGAGAACTGAAAATACAGAAAGAGAGGGGAGGGGAAACAGGGGCAAAGGTAAATCAGCCCAGGGAAAAACATGAAAAAGGCCTGGATGCTTCCGAAGAGGAAAGGATGAAAGAGGCGAACAAGGAGATCAAGGCAGGGATCCCAACTGAAACAGAGGACGAGACAGAAGCCGATATCGAAGCCGATATCGAAACCGAAATGAAAGCCAGAAAAGAACTGAATGAAAGGATGGACCAGCTGATTCAGAGGCTCAGCAGCAGTGAGGGCTTCCTCAGATCCTTCAATCAGCTGTCGAGAGACCTGGATGATCTGGCTGAGGTGGAGGAAATTCCCGGGGAGATGATTTCTTCCCTGATTGAAGAACGGGACCTGGAGCTTTCTTCCAGAGTCCCGGACAAGCTCCTGAAAGCCCTTGTCTGGAACCGGAGCGGGATGCTCGGGGCAGTCTATACGGAAGCGGAATCGGGAGACTGCCTTTTGAATCAGAACCTGGGGGAGGCTTTGCTTCCACTCTTTCCACAGCTTGCCAGGGATCGGGGCCCCATCTCCTTCGGAGAAGGCACGGCAGAAGGCCGTGCCCTCCAGGAAGGCATCGAGTTCATCCTCCGGGAAGACGGCAGGGAGAGCCGGATTCTCTATCCCTGGGCATTGGTCAGCGCCGCGATCCTGCGCTGGAGGGAGTGATAGGAGAAAGTCGGGACAGATCCAGGTTCGAGAGGCGCACGGGAAGGGCTGCAGCAGGCCTTGGAGAAAGAGAGGCACCCACCCCCACGGGGATGGGCGCCTCTCTTTTTTGCCTGGGTGCTCTGGCAGGAGCCCTTCCTGGGCGATATCCTGTATCCTCATTCGGATTCTTTCAGGCTCTTTTCAGGCAGCCGGTACTCCTCCGACAGGATCCTGGGTCTTTGCTCACAGTGGTCAAAGAGAAAGAGCTGGTCCCGGCAGAGGCATCCGCAGAGCCTGTGCCTTTCCAGTCTTCTCTCTGCCGGGCCGCTGATCCCGGAAGCGAAAGCTTCAAACACAGGGAGGAAGGCCTCGCCTCTCATAAAGTCTGGATCCACGTAGGAACCATACGCCTCTCCTCCGGTGAGATAGCCATTCTCCACGGGGGAGAGGTCTCTGAAGACGGGACTCTCCCGGAAGATGCAGCCGTACTTCTCGACCATGTAGCGAAAGGAGCGGATCTTCGCGTCTTCGATGCCGTTGCCTCCCGGCGTGAGATAGTAGTCGGGGGCCTGAACTGCTTCCCGCTTTCTGGAAGCCTTGAATCCTCCAAGCCGCTGCGCCTCCCGGAACTCAGTCATCTCCCAGGTTCTGTACTTTTCGTCGATGACCGGGTCAAAACCCCTCACCTTCAGGATCAGGTCCCTTCGGTCCAGCTTTCCCACTTCGTCCGGCGTCAGAAGATCTCGTCCAAGGACATCCGTGCTCTCGGAGCTTCCACCTCCCCGGCCGAAGGATTCTGAAGTTGCGTGCTTGCCCAGGGTGTAGCGCCCGGCCATCCTGGAGATGTACTCGTGCGTGGACTGCTCGTTTCCGCCCAGGTATACGCAGATGTCGCAGTTACCCGGAATGGTCTCCCAGGACTCCCGGAAGAGGGTTCGGAGCTGAGCCATGTTCTGGATGATGACATTGCAGCTGATCTCCCGGCTGCGACAGGTCGCCAGGATTTCCGGAAAAGCGTCCGGAAGGGCTACGTTGGCGAACTCGTCCATCCAGAAGGAGACAGGGATTGGGAGCCTGCCCGAGCTGGTCTCATCCGCGATCCGGTAGAGCACCTGGAAGATCTGGGTATAGAGCATGCCGACCACGAAGTTCAGAGACTTGTCACTGTCCGGGATCACGCAGAAGAGGGCACTTTTCCGGGAAGGGCTTCCATGGACGCCGAGACCCAGGGAGGGGATGTGCATCTCGTCATGATCCAGGATTCGGAGGACTTCCGGGTTCTGCATATAAGCCAGGCGGGCGTTGGCTGAGATGAAGATTGAGCGTACCGTGTCCGCTGCCCCACTGACCACCTTTTTGTAGCTGATGAGTGCCGGGTGATTCTCCGGCAGGGCAAACATCAGCTTGTCAAGCTCTGAGGAACTGTTTACGTGTTCATCCACCTTTGCCTGATTCAGAAGCTCCAGGACGCCCCGGAAGGAGGGGCTTTTTCCCATCCGGGGGTATTCCAGCCAAACGTAGTACATGATCGCCTGCAGATACATGGATTCGGCATGCGTCCAGAATGCTTCTCCTCTGGAGGCCCCCTTGGGTGTGGTGTTGGCGATCAGGTTATCGATCAGCTTCACGACATCCTCGTCCTTCTCCAGGTATTCAAAAGGATTGTAGCCGTCAGATTCCGAAAGGTTGACCAGGTTCAGCACCCGGACCCTGACGCCGGAGGCCTGAAGGAAGCTGCCTGTGTCCCGGAGGAGCTCCCCCTTGGGGTCGCAGAAGATGGTGCTGGACTCGAGGTTGAAGGCGTTGGGCTTGACTTCGTAGAAGGTTTTCCCGCTGCCAGAGCCTCCGATGATGAGGACGTTGTTATTGAGTCCTGTCTTCCGTGAGTTCAGGGAGATCCGGACATGCTCCGAGAGAATCTTGTTCTGATGGGGATCTGTAAGATCACCCAGCTTCTCGGTCAAAACATCCGGGTCTGCCCAGCGGGCCGTCCCGAATTCCTCACCGGGACGGAAGTTGTCATCGCGAAAGAGCTGCCTGAGAAAGCCTGTGATCCAGAGGACCAGCATCAGGCTCATCCAGAGGCCGGAAGTCCGGCTGGTCCGGATGGGAAAGGGCCTGAAGATTGAGGCCAGGAGCCTCTGGGAAAGACCGTATATCTCATAATCTGACACGGTCCCAAAGCAGTAGCCAAGGTAGAATAGAAGGTAGAGAGATATGAGAGACAGTGGGACGTTGATCCTTCGCTCAAATTTCTCGTAGGTCAGATCTGTATCCGTATCCGTTCTCCTTTCTGTAAAAGCGGATCAATCTGAATCATGATGGAAAAAAACGGATAAAAATGAAATGGGCATAGATAGAAAAGGAATCGATAAACTGATTAATTGGTATAAATAAATATAAGCATAGATTTGGATTAAAAATAAACGATAAAAGGCGAAGAGAATAAAGGATAGGCGAATAGAAAAACAGATCATTATAATCTCAAAGAAATATATGATGGAAGAAATGATAGAAAGCCAAAATGAGATATAAAGCATAAAAAATAACAATATTTTATAATGAATCATGTTATAGCATAATATATTACATCAAATTACATCATATCGTACCACATTACATTACA
>CADBUA010000257.1 GCA_902797665.1 uncultured Lachnospiraceae bacterium
AGACTGCCTGTCCCTGCCATTCTGAAATAGGAGGGCCGCTTTGGGTCTTTCGTATAGGACTGTGAGATCCACCGCTCTGCCGCCTCGGAAAAAGGCCCCTCCTCCCGGAAGAAGGACCGGCTTTCCGGGGGATCTTTTCTGAGCATCTCTTTGATCTCCGCCCCTGAGCTCTCCAGACAGTCCCGGTATTGCTCCAGGATCAGCTTCAGCTCCTTGTGCGCCTCCATGCAGGAGAGCAGATATTCCTTCCTTCTGAGACCTTCCCGGGTGATCTTGTCCCGGCTTGGTATGTAGGTCCGCTCCGGCCCTGAAACCTGGTAATACTTGCTGTAAAGCCCATTTTTCACCCGCTTCAGTCTCCCCGGCGGCAGCTTCTCGATCGCCTTTTTCAGGCCTCTGACCGCTTGAGCATGCCGCTCAATCTCAATCGACAGTTCATATCCACCCATAGGAATCCCCCCTTCTAAGGCTATTGATCTGGTATAGCGCAGGTGCAGAGAGGTCTGATTTTCTCTTATCTGACACCATGTCGATACTTATATGATGCATACTGTACACTCCCTGACTCCCCCTGTCAAGCAGCCGCTCTGTCAACGTGCGGACCCTCTCAGATCAGGTCCTTGATCATCCTGAACCTTTTCCTTCTATTCATCACCAGGGCGGATCCCCGCAGGAAGACCGCAAAAAGGCAGCCCTCCTTCCGGAGGACTGCCTCATTTCATTCTATTTAGGACTCCCGCATAGCTGGAAAGCGGAAAACACCTTCCGTGATTCCTCGCAGGGACGAAAGATCACCCCTTCTGCTGAGCCTTCTGCGCCTTCTTCTCACGCTTCTTGCTGGCGGTGATCTTCGATGCCTGCTGGCTCTCCAGGATCTGCTGCGCCTGGGCCTGCTCTCTGTTATCCCGGGACTTTCTCAGGATGTACCAAAGCGGACCGGTCAGGCAGACAGATGAGAAGGCACCGGAGACGATACCCACCATCAGTGGAAGCGCGAACTCCTTGATCGAAGCGACGCCCACCACATAGAGAGCAGCGATGGTCACGAAGGTCGTCAGGGAAGTGTAGATGCTTCTGGTCATGGTAGAGGTGATGCTCATGTCCACCAGATCCTCAAGGCTTTCAAAGTTCTTGCGCTGCTTCAGGTTTTCACGGACACGGTCGAAGATGACGATTGTCGCGTTGATCGAGTAACCAACGATGGTCAGCATGGCCGCGATGAAGGTATTGCCCACGGAAATCCGGACAATCGCATAGGCTGCGAAAACCAGCGCCACGTCATGGCAGAGCGCGATGACAGCTGCCAGGGCAAATCTGGAATCCGAGAAGCGGAACCAGATGTAGATCAGCATGCAGATAACTGCGATGATGACCGCAACAATGGCGTCTCTTCTCATCTCCGAAGAGATCGTGGAGGAGATGGTCTCAAAGTTGATGGATCTGGCTTCCTCTCCGGCGTTGTCGGTATAGGTCTCGATCGGGAACTGCTCATCCAAAGCGTCCGTCAGCGCTTCACGCTCGTCCACACTCAGCGTGCGGGTTTTGAAGATGATCTCATTTCCGCCGGAAACCTTCTGAGACTGGATCTCAGCATCCCCGATCACTTCGGAGATCACCGGCTTGATCTTCTCATCAATGTCATCAATCGAATAGCTGTCCACAAAGGTCACATCTGTAGCGGTACCGCCACGGAACTCCATGGAGAGGTTCAGGGCGCCTTTTCCAGCCGCGCCGTTGATCAGGCAGAAGAGCGGACCGGAGACCACCGCGATGATCGCGATGATGAAGAAAGTCCTGCGCTTCTCGGTGATCGGGAGCCTGTTGAAATGGATCGCCTTGCCAAAGTACTCCTCCTTGTTCATGCCCAGCTCATAGCAGGCGTTGACAAGGTAGCGGGAGATCACCAGGGCGGTAAACATGGAAAGAACAACACCAAGTGCCAGGGACTGCGCGAAGCCCTTGACCGATCCGGTCGCCCTCCAGTTCAGGACGAAGCAGGCAATCAGTGTGGTGATGTTGCCGTCAACAATGGCGGACAGAGCCTTTCTGAAACCGGTATCGATGGCGGAGCGGACGGCCTTGCCAGACATGATCTCCTCTCGGATTCGAGCGTAGATAATGACGTTGGCGTCGACAGCCATACCAATGGACAGAATGACACCCGCAATGCCAGGCAGGGTCAGCGTCATCTCAAAAGCGTTGAGGCAGACCAGATCCAGGGATGCGTACATCAGAAGCGCGAAAGCGGCGATGATGCCCGGGATCTTGTAGGCAATGATCATGGTGATCATGACCAGGATAATACCGATGATGCCGCCGATCAGAGAAGTCTTCAGGGCTCTCTGGCCGAGCTGAGCACCGACCACGTTCGAACGGATTTCTTCCAGTTCCAGGGAAAGGGAACCGATCCGGATCGAGGAAGCCAGCTGCTGGGCGCTCTCAATCGTGAAGTCTCCGCTGATGATGCACTTCCCGTCCAGAATCGGCTCATTGACACGCGGAGCGGAAATGGTCTCCCCATCGTAGACGATGGCGATCTGATTGCCGACGTTCTTCGCGGTCGCATCACCGAAGGCAGAGGCGCCTTCGCTGTCAAACTCCAGCTGGACAACATACTCATTGTTGTTCATGTTGTCCCTCTGAGAGGCAGCCTCCGCGGAGACGACATGGGAACCGTCCAGGATCTGGGTTCCATCCATCAGCTCAAAGGTCAGGGAACCTGGCTTGCCGAGTTCCTGCAGGATCTCATCCGCATTGGAGACCCCCGGGATCTCGATGTTGATCCGGTTATTGCCTTCCTGATAGACAGAAGCCTCCGTCGAGTAGCCATCAACGCGCTGCTGCAGCTTGTAGACTGTATCAGACATATCCTCGGCCGACGGGTTCTCTTCCACCGCCTGGTAAGTGATGGAAACACCACCCTCCAGGTCCAGGCCCAGCTTGATGTTCCTCACAGATCCGGTCTTGTCAGACCCCCAGCCCACAAAGGCTGTGATCATGAGAAGAACACAGAGCGCAGCCATGCTGATCATCACGATCCTTGCATTTTTCTTGCTCATTGGGTTCTTACTCCTTCTCCTTACTCTCTTACTCTTTTTTTACCAAATATCGGCATCGCCTTATCTGTCCTGGAAATCACGGAATCATTCCAAGGTCCGGCAGCGGAAAAGCGAAGCGCTTTATTTCTCACACTTCATTTCTCAGGCTCTTCCTCCGCGAGGGCAGCCTTCAGCATGATCGCACACTCCACGCGCTTCCGCTCCAGTTCGCACCCGATCTCATAGACATCCGTGAGACGCTGATGGAAGTTGTAGGAGTTGGCGGCACAGCCGCCGCTGCAAAAGTAGCGGGCAAAGCACTCCCGGCATTCTTTTCGAGCGTATACGTTGCAGGCTTTAAAGCTGTCCACCAGGTCTGTCCGTCTGATCCCTTTCTCCACATCTCCGAGCAGGAAGGCCTCATTCCCAACAAACTGGTGGCAGGGATAGAGATCTCCCCAGGGGGTCACCGCCAGGTACTCGCTTCCGCTCCCGCAGCCGGAAAGCCTCTTGTAAACGCAAGGGCCGCCGGTCAGGTCAATCATGAAGTGGAAGAACGTAAAGCCCCTCCCCTCCTTCTCCCGCCGGATCATCTCCCGGGCCAGAAGGTCGTACTGCTCAAAGATCTCTGGGAGGTCTTCCTCCCGAATCGCGTAGTCCGCCTCTTTGGGTGCCACAACCGGCTCCATCGAGAGCTGATCAAATCCGAGGTCGGCAAAGCTGAGGACATCCTTGGCAAAATCCAGGTTGTAGTGCGTGAAAGTGCCGCGCAGATAGTACTGAAGCCCTAAGGCCTTCCTCTCAGACGCGAACTTCTGAAACTTCGGAACGATCAGATCATAGCTCCCGGATCCGTTTGGGAAGGGACGCATCCTGTCGTGGACTTCCTTCCGCCCGTCAAGGCTCAGGACCACGTTGTCCATCTCCCTGTTGCAGAAGTCCATGATCTCATCGTTCAGAAGCACGCCGTTCGTCGTGATCGTGAAGCGGAAGTGCTTGTCATGGCCCTTCTCCAAAGCTCTTCCGTACTGAACCAGGTCCTTCACGACCTGGAAATTCAGAAGCGGCTCTCCGCCGAAAAAGTCCACCTCCAGGTTCTTCCGATTTCCGGAATTCCTCACCAGAAAATCCAGGGCCTTTTTCCCGACCTCAAAACTCATGAGGGCACGGCGGCCATGATATTCCCCCTCCCCGGCAAAACAGTAACGGCATGCCAGGTTGCAGTCATGCGCGATGTGAAGACAGAGTGCCTTCACGACTGTTTTGCGCGCCTTGAAGTCCAGCACTGCATTTTTGTAGATGTCCTCTGAAAAGAGCTGCCTGGCGGAAATCAGAGACCGCACCTCAGAGAGGGCTTCCAGAATCTCCTCTTTCTCAAAACGAGCGGAGAGTTTTCCGACCATCTCCTCATCTGACAGGGACAGGTCCCGGCCGAGCTCAGAAATGATCGCGCTCACCAGGTCGTCAACCAGGTGGACCGACCCACTGTCAACATCCAGAGCAATCTGGTATCCATTATTTTGGTACTGGTGGACCAACACGCGCCTCCCTCAAAAATATGCCATTCTCCCGTCTGTCACGAAAGCAGGCTGCCGCAGGTGCGATTCTGCGACAGCCTGTCATGAGTTTCCTATTCAAAACGGTTCAAAAGGCCTTGATCTGTCAGCTCACTTCCTGCTCTTCTCGCAGGTCTGATTGCCAACGGTGCAGCTTGTCTTGCAAGCTGACTGGCAGGATGTCTGACACTCCCCGCAGCCGCCCTTCTTCAGGGATTCCTGGAGAGAACGACTTGCCAGCGTCTTGATATGCTTCATCTCTATCCTCCTTTTGAAGTTCGCATAGCCCATCTCTGAAAGCCCGATTTACCGGGGAAAGGTCCCCGGCAAATCCATCAGGCATTATAGCATAGCTTTTTTCCAATGAAAAGAAGATTTTATGACTCTTCTGCCTTCCGAGCCTCGATCTCCTTCTCCTGAACATCTGCCGGAGCCTGCTCATAGCGGGCGAACTCGTAGGAGAAGTCTCCCGATCCGCCGGTCATGGAGCGGAGCTGCGTGGAGTAGCCGTAAAGCTCGCTCTGCGGGACATCAGCCTCAATGATCGTGTTGCCCTTGTGATCCGGGTTCATGCCCAGCACGCGGCCGCGCCTCTTGTTCAGGTCGCCCATGACGTCTCCGGTGAACTTATCCGGCACCTTGACCTTGACGGAAGCGATCGGTTCCAGAAGAACCGGGGAAGCCTCCATAAAGCCCTTCTTGAAGGCCATGCTGGAAGCGGTCTTGAAGGCCTGCTCTGAGGAGTCTACCGGATGGTAGGATCCATCGTAAAGGATGGCCTTGACGCCGACCACCGGGTATCCGGCCATCGGGCCCTTGACCACGGACTCAGCGATCCCCTTCTCGACAGCCGGGAAGTAGTTCTTCGGGACAGCGCCGCCGACAACGATCTGCTCAAAGACAAACGGCTTGTCCAGCTCTCCGGACGGCTCGAACTTCATCTTGACATGTCCGTACTGTCCGTGGCCGCCGGACTGCTTCTTGTACTTGGAGTCGACGTCGGAGTTCTTGCGGATGGTCTCGCGGAACGCGACAGCCGGTCGCTCGAGCAGAGCCTCGACCTTGTACTTGCTCTGGAGCTTGGAGATGATGATGTCCAGGTGCTGATCACCCATGCCGTAGAGCAGGGTCTGACGGTTCTCGGCATCGTTGACCGCCTTCATGGTCAGATCTTCCTGACCGATCTTGGCCAGAGCCTGGGCAACCTTGTCATCCTCGCCCTTGTTCTTGGCGATGTAGCGCTTGTAGGTGTAAGGCGTGCTGACCTCAAATTTCCCAAACTGGATCGGGTTGGCTTTGGTGGAGATCGAATCTCTGGTGGCTGCGTCCAGCTTGGACAGAGCGCCGATGTCACCTGCCATGAGTTCTGCGACTTCACGCGGCTTGCTGCCCTCGAAGGTATACAGTTTGCCCGCGCGGAACTCCGTCTGCTCCTCTGTGTCGTAGAGCATGTCATCCGGGCGGATCGAGCCGGAAGTGACCTTGATCATCGAGTACTTTCCGATGAACGGATCCACGATGGTCTTCCAGACGAAGGCGCTCTTCGGCTTCGAGAAGTCATAATCGGCCTCGAATACCTCGTTGTTCTTCAGGTTAACGCCGGCGATCTTGCGGTCTGCCGGGCTCGGGAAATAGCTGATGACGTCATCCAGAAGGATCATTATGCCCTGAAGGCTCAGGGAAGCCCCCATCGTGACCGGAACCATATCGGTGCTCGAGACATTGTTCTTCAGTGCAGAGATAATCTCCGCCTCAGAGAACTCCTCTCCTCCGAAATAGCGCTCCATGAGCTCTTCGGAAGTTTCCGCCACAGACTCCATCATCGTGTCACGGTAGGAGGCCAGATCATCCATCAGATAATCCGGGATCTCGCACTCCACCTTGTTCTGCTTGTCCACGTACTTGCGGGCCTTCTGCTTCACCACGTTGACATATCCGGTGAACTTCTCGTTCTCGCGGATCGGCAGATACAGAGGAGCAATCTTCTTGCCATAAAGCTCCGTCAGATTCTCGACAACCTTGCTGTAGGAAGCGTGGTCGTAGTCCATGTTGGAGATATAGAACATGCGCGGAAGGTGATACTTCTCGCACAGATCCCAGGCTTTCTGCGTCCCGACTTCCACGCCGCTCTTGCCGTTGATCACGATGATCGCCGCGTCGGCCGCCGCGCAGGCTTCCTCCACTTCACCGATGAAGTCGAAATATCCCGGTGCATCCAGAACGTTGATCTTATTGTTGTTCCAGATGATCGGCGCCATGGAGGTGCTGATGGAGAACTTCCGGCTCTGCTCCTCTTTATCGTAATCGCTCAGAGTTGTCCCATCCGTGATATTTCCAAGTCTGGAAGTAATCCCGGACAGATAAGCCATTGCCTCGAGAAGACTGGTCTTCCCTGCGCCGCCATGGCCCAGCAGGACAACGTTGCGAATCTTGTCTGTGGTGTAAACATTCATGAACTATCCCTCCCTACAACTGTTTCCTTCAATCGGTGCAGCACTTCTGCCTCTCCTGACCCTGCCCCCTTCTGGTCTGCCTGCTCCTGAGACAGCTGTCTCCAGTACTCTGTCTGAACAGTTCTCGGTCAGTCCCGCTTTCTCAGGACGATCCTGAATTCTTCTGAAAGCTCCGGGATTCTCCTTTTTCACAGAAGTCTTGTTTTGCACGCATGTGCCCATTGTACTAAAGCAACCGGTCAATTGCAAGGGAAATCTCCCATAATAGCCAATGCTGCGCGCTTTGGCGCCCTGATCTCCATAATGCCGCATCGGAAAAATGACGAATTCTCCTGTGCTTTTTTGTAACTGTCCAGTCAGCTTTTCTCAGCCTGCGCGGAGCATGAAAGCGCAGAACAAAAAAAGACCAGGCACACATTTTATCAGGCGGCAGCTGTCTCTGCCCGGCTCTGGATCTGAAAGCATCTCAGGCTGGGATGCTTCGGTTTATTGCAGCTGTTCTATACTTTCACGTCTGTCGCAGCAAGTGAGCCAGGCGGACTGGGCATGCCGTCTTTTCAATAAAAATCAGCCGTG
>CADBUA010000258.1 GCA_902797665.1 uncultured Lachnospiraceae bacterium
ATTCTATTTCTATATTCTATTTCTATGTTCCATGCGCTCAGAAGACGCTGCAGGTCTGACAGACCCGGGCCTGTTCTCCCAGAATCTCATCCATTTTCTTCCAGGTAGTTCTCGAACTGCTCCCGGCTCATCAATACCTTTCGGGGCTTGGTTCCCTCCTCGGCGCCCACGACGCCGGCATCCGAGAGCTGGTCCATGATGCGGGCCGCCCGGTTGAAGCCGATTTTAAACCAGCGCTGCAGCATGCCGATGGAAGCCTTGTCCTTTTCGATGATGAACTTGCCGGCTTCGGCAAAAAGCTCATCGGTATCACCCCCACCGCCGCCGGTATCCAGGCCGATGGAGGCTTTCTGGACCTCCTCCATCCGCATCTTCATCTCCTCGGACTTTGTGCCTGCTTCCTCCTTCACCTTGATGAAGTCGACCACCTCCTGAATCTCCTCATCGGAGACGAAAGCGCCCTGCACGCGGACCGGTTTCTTGTATGTCTGCGGGGAGAAAAGCATGTCGCCGTTGCCGAGCAGCTTCTCCGCCCCGACCATATCCAGGATGGTCCTGGAGTCGGTTCCCGAGGAGACCGAGAATGCGATTCGGGACGGAATGTTGGCCTTGATCAGGCCGGTGATGACGTCCACGGAGGGACGCTGGGTGGCAATGACCAGATGGATGCCGCAGGCTCTGGCCAGCTGGGCCAGACGGCAGATCGCGTCCTCCACCTCATTCCCGGAGACCATCATCAGATCAGCCAGCTCGTCGACAATGATGACGATCTGAGGCATCTTTTTCGGGGCATCGGAAATCCCCTGCTCCAGCAGAGAGTCAACCTTTGCATTGTAGCCCGCTAAGTTCCGGACTCCGACCTCAGCGAACATCTTGTAGCGCTTGGTCATTTCAGCTACGCCCCAGTTCAGGGCGCCGGCCGCCTTCTTCGGATCGGTGACCACCGGAATGAAGAGGTGGGGGATGCCGTTGTAGACTGACAGCTCCACGACCTTGGGGTCAATCATGATCAGCTTCACCTCATTGGGATCCGCGTGATAGATGATCGACATAATCATCGTGTTGATGAAGACCGACTTCCCGGATCCGGTGGCGCCGGCGATCAGCAGGTGAGGCATCTTGGCGATATCAGACGCGATGATCCGCCCGGCGATATCCTTGCCGACCACGTAGGCCAGCCTGCTCTTCTGTTTGCGGAACTCCTCTGAATCGATGAGTTCCCGGAGGTAAACCATCGAGGGCTCCTTGTTGGGAACCTCGATGCCCACCGCCGCCTTGCCCGGAATCGGGGCCTCAATGCGGATGTCGGTCACGGCCAGATTCAGTTTGATGTCATCCGCCAGATTGACGATCTTGGAGACCTTGGTTCCCATCTCCGGCAATAGCTCGTAGCGGGTCACCGAGGGCCCGCAGGAGACATTGGTCACCTGGGCGCTCACGCCGAACGTGGCCAGGATCTGCTGAAGCTTGGCCGCGGTCTCCCTGAGAGAATCATCCGTGACGCCGCCCCGGTTCTTGGGCACCTTCGCCAGATAGTCGATGGATGGGAACTCATAGGGGACTTCTGTTTCCTCCTGCTTTTCCGCAATCTCGGAGGCGACATCCTCAGCGCTGCCGCCCTCCTCCTCCAGCGCTGCCTTCTTCCTGGCCGCTTTCTTCGTCTGCGCCTGCGGCTGGGCTTTTGGCGCCGAAGAGGGGGAAGCTGATCCCGAAGAGGCCCGGCGGACCGGTTTTTCTGCCGGGAGATCCTCCTCCATCTCTTCTGATTCGATTTCTCTTTCTGTATCTACATCTGCATCCGAAGCGCCGCCCCGGTTGATCTGGAAAGATGGGGAGAGAACAGCGGCTTCTCTCTGGGCACACGCCTCCCTCTCCTCTTCCCTGGAATCTTCATCATCCATCTGGAGGCTCTTCTGGGCAGCCTTCGTCTTTCTGGCGCCGGAGGACTTTCCCTTTGTCATCCCTGCGCCATCTGAAGGCTGACTCTCCCCATCCAGGAAGATACTGCGCACCTTGGGATGGGCCGCTCCATAGTCCTGCTCCTCGTCATAGTCTTCATCGAGGTCGATGACGGAAGTGTCAGCAAGCTTGTCCCAGGCCTTTCTGAGCTTCCCGGTCAGGGAACGATCCGTATCCTGCTCGTCTCCGAAACTGACATCTCCCTTCTTCAGGGCGCTCTGCTTCGAGATCAGCTCCGCGGGAGCTGCCTTTCCGGTGGAGCCGGAAAGGCCCTGGGCAAAGACCGGGCTGAAGCTGTCAGGATCGTAGGCTCTCTGCCTTGCCTCGCGGTCCCGCTCCCTGCGGGCCTGTTCGATCTCCCGCCTTTCTCTGGCCTTAGCTCTGGCTCTCTCCTTGGCCTCCAGACGTTCGATCTTCCGCTCCTCCCGGGATTCGGAATTCCTTTTCCCGGCATCCACAAAGAGGGACTTCTGGGTCGCCAGCGCGCTGAAAAGCAGCAGAGCGGCGACAAGAACAATGGAGGTGCCGATGGAGCCCAGCGTCGGAAGAAAGAGCGAAGTCAGGCTGCCGCCGATAAATCCGCCGCCGGTATGGTACTGCGCTCCAACCTCATAATATTCCCTCAAGGACTGACCGCCCCCTTCCGGGACCAGGATCAGCTGCAGAATCCCGCAGAAGGTCAGAAAGAGCAGAATGACCGCTCCAGTCTGAATCTGCGCCACTTTGACGCCGCGGTTGACCAGGTTGAAAATGGTCAGAAAGCTCAGAAGGAAGGGGAAGACATAGGCATTGCTCCCGAAGACGCCGAAGAGGATGTCCGCCAGGGCGTGCATGGCGTATCCCCCGATCCCCAGGAGGCTCACGAAGATAAAGATCGAAATGCCAAAGAGGAGCACCACCAAAAGCTCAAGGCTCATCTCCGGATTGCTCTCCCTGACCGGGCGCGCCTGCATCTGCCTCCTCGGAGCTGTATTGGCCCGCGCCTGACCTGTCTGCCTTGCCGCCCCTCTTCCGGGTTTCTGACTTCCCTTTCTGGCGCCTGTGCTTCTCGTGCTTCTGGCAGCCCCGCTGCCGGCACTGGCTCTGCTCCGCCCGGAGGCGGCAGTACTTTTCCTTGGGGCAGGCTGGCTTTTCGCCCTGGATCCGCTCCTGGCCGGGCTGGAAGCGCTGGTGCGGCTGCTTTCGGCCCTGCGGCTCTGCGTACTCCCGGGGCTTCTTCGCCCCTGGGATCGTGCCTTCGGGTAGCCCGCCTCGAGCTCCACATTTTTACGATTTGATCCTGCTGACGGCAATAACTCACCTCCAGTTCTTTATCAATCAAGGGTTTTCCCCTATGTGAGAAAGATCCGGATCATGTCCGGATCTCAGGTCATCTTTTCCAGTTTTATTCCCTGCCCCATCTGAATGAGCCCCGGGCAGGCAGGCTTTCCGGGCTGGAGGGATCATCAGAGCCCACCCATCAGAAGAAACTGTCCGGCGATGGCAAAAACGCCGATCACACAGCAGTACATCGCGAAGTACTTCAGCTTGCGCTTTTTCACCAGTGTCAGCATGCTGCGGATGGCGAGATAGCCCACCACCGCCGACGCGATCATTCCTGCCGCATAGTTGGCCCAGAGCTGGGTGGTCACGAGCTCCGAAGAAATATCAGAGAGCTCAAAGACAGCGGCACCCAGGATGGCCGGGATTGAAAGAATGAAGGAGTATTTGACCGCGAACTTGCGTTCAAAATGGCAGAAGGTGCAGGCCGCGATCGTGGTCCCGGACCTGGAGAGGCCGGGCAGGGTCGCAAAGCCCTGGGCAATTCCGATCAGAAGCCCCTCCCCGTAGGAGACATCCCTGGGGATCTTCCAGCAGTCTTCCTGCCGGTCAGACAGAAAGAGCAGAATGCCCGTGATCAGAAGGCAGATCCCCGGAACGATCAGCGTCGCGGAGGCGTCGGAGATCAGTTTGGAGGCGACAAAGCCCATAATCCCCGTGGGGATGGTGGACACAATGATCAGGATCACAAACTTCCGGTAGTTGGTCCGCACGACCCTCAGGTAGGCGGGTTTTTCCTCCTCATGGTTTTTGATCTTGAAAAAGAGCATCTTCCCATTGGCAAAAAGATCCGCGATCATCCGGAAAAACTCGATGATCAGCTTCAGGATGTCCTTCCAATAGACAATGGTGACCACCAGGAGGGTTCCCAGGTGGAGCATCACATCGAAGAGCACGCTGTCCCCGGTCTCAATGTGGAAGATGTTCTGAAAAATCGACAGATGGCCGGAGCTCGAAACCGGGAGAAACTCCGTCAGCCCCTGGACAATTCCGAGAAAGATCGCTTGAAATATTGTCATGGTTCATCCTTTATCATAAAGAGAACGCTCCGCCCCTCTTCCGCAGCGCGTTTCAGAACGCATCGTGCAATGCGAAACCCGAGCACTTTTCAGGCCAGTTTTACGCGCGGCCAGGAGAATCTGCCAGTTATCATCCAGGGCCGCGGTATATGCAGAGGCACTGACGATTCGCCTGCGGCAAATCCCAAGTGCCTCCAGGATATCTGCGAAATGTGGCGGCGCGTCCAGATCACGCGGCATTTTTTCCATTCGGATCGAGATAGAAATACCGATCCTTCAGATCGCGCACCATCTCCATATAGAGATCCCGGCACGCAGCATACGCGCCCTGTTCAATCAGTGTGATGCACGGGGCGATGTAATCCTTCCAGATCCCTTGGTAGATGACGCTTGCGTCTTCCCGTCTGCCGATGTGCTTGACGATGGAGGGGGCGACGTCGTAGTAGGCATTCACCAGATCCTCCCCGCCCGGAAGAGACAGAAGGTAGCGATCCCTGTAGTTTCGAAGCAGCGTCAGCTCATAGCAGTCATCTGCCCGCCCCGTCATCTGGCAGGCAGCTGTGGTGATGAAGCAGAACTTCCTGTGAAAGCCCGCCTCGATGGACTCATAGTCTGCCGGTGTCAGGTTGGACTTGGGGAAACTTTCCTTCCAGCTCTTCAGAACCGCGTCGACAAGAGGCTTTGAGGACGCTCCCTGGTAGCGGAGAAGAGCCGGGAAGACATACCCCGCCATCGTCAGGCTGAGGTTGATCTTGATCTGCTCTCTCTGCCGTCTGGGCGCTGATTCAATGATTCCAGCAGCGGAAGCTGTCAGCGCATGGGCCATGTTGGAAAGCATGGTATCCTTTTCGAGTACGGTCCCATACAGGGTCTCGATCGCATCCATGGCTCCCACCAGAGAGAGGTAATACTTCTGGAAACGTTCCTGGTAGGCGCTTCGGTTGAAGGAGCGGATCAGCTCGTCATGCGATGTGAGCGCGTTTTTCATCCCCTCCATCGCGGTCTGGTAATCGTTCATCTCTCTCTCCCGCCCTGCTTTCACTCGCCGGTCTCTTCCAGGTTCGTGTAGACTGCCTGGACATCGTCATCTTCATCAAGCATGTCCAGTGTGCGGTTCAGATTCTTCAGGGCTGTCTCGTCTGTCAGCGTGACGTAAGTCTGCGGAATCATGGTGATATCCGCGGAGGACATCGGAATCCCTGCCTCCTCAAGCTTCTGCCGGACTTCAGAGAAGACATTCGGGTCCGTGAGGATCTCGAAGGAGTCCTCGGACTCATTAAAGTCCTCCGCTCCGGCGTCAAGAGCCGTCATCATCAGATCATCGGCGTCGCCCTCGTACTCTTCCCGATCGACGAGGATCTGCCCGCGCTTGTCAAACATGAAGGAAACACAGCCCGGTGTTCCGACATTGCCCTGCCCCTTGGAGAAGGCGCTGCGGACGTTGGCGGAGGTCCGGTTCCGGTTGTCAGTCAAAGCTTCCACCACGATGGCGACGCCGGAGGGGCCATAGCCCTCATAGGTGACCTGCTCATAGTCGACGGCGTTGGAATCCCCGGCCGCTTTCTTGATCCCACGATCGATGGTGTCATTCGGCATGTTTGCAGCCTTCGCCTTGGCGATGACATCACGCAGTTTGGAGTTATTCGCCGGGTCAGCTCCTCCCTCCTTGACGGCGATGGCGATCTCGCGGCCAATGATCGTAAAGATCTTTCCTTTTGCAGCGTCATTCCGCTCTTTTTTATGCTTGATGTTCGCAAACTTTGAATGTCCTGACATATCCTCTATCCTCCCACAAAACTTCTCAGGATTCTCTCCCCCGGCTTTGTTTCTTCCTATTTCTTTATGTCTGTCCAGTCACAGGCGCCTTCAGGCACGAGAAGGGGCGCAGGCTTCTGTCTCCTGCTGCAATATGCACCCTTCCTTTGCATTTATTCTATCCTTTCGCTCGGCGCAGGCTTGCAAATCTGACCGGACAGTGAACGCTCAGCGCGCGGACCGGCTGAAAATGATCGATCTGCAGTCCGAAAGAAGGCAGAAATATATCGCTATGACTGTCTTTCCGCATCTTTTCCTGAGACGCAATCACAAATATACCAAGGATACACTATACCGTCAAGGCTTGAAAACCCGCTTCACCCGCTTCGAGATGCATGAGACCAGCTCATAGGGGAAGCGGCCCGACAGCTTTCCGAGCTCATCGGCAGTGATCTCTTCGTCCCCGTCCTTTCCGAGCAGGGTGACCAGATCGAACTCCTCAGCCGGGATATCCGTGACATCCACCATGAACTGGTCCATGCAGACCCTGCCGAGAATGGGCGCCCGCCTTCCCCGGATCAGGACTTCAGCCTTCCCGGAGAGCATCCTGGGGTAGCCGTCCCCATAGCCTGCCGCCACCGTGGCGATGCGGGTTTCCCGCTCCGTGACGAAAGTCCCGCCATAGCTGACCGGAACCCCTTCCGGAAGCGTCTTGATGTAGACAATACGGCTTTTCAGGGACATAACCGGCTCAAGCCGAAGTTTCTCCCGGTCAACCTCATCGGAGGGATAAATCCCGTAGATGGTAATTCCGGCCCGTACCGCGTCCAGCTGATAGTCCGGAAGCTCCATGATGCAGGCGCTGTTTCCGACATGCCTGAGGGGGATCTCGACACCTCTTTCCTTCAGCATCTCCGAGAAGCGCTGGTAGGCGTCAAACTGTTCCCTGCTGAAGGCCTTGTCCTTCTCGTCCGCCCGGGCGAAATGGGTGAACATCCCCTCGATCTCTATATTTGGCAAAGCCTGGATCTTCTTCACAAGGTCTGCGTTCTCCTCCCGCACCTGGAAGCCGATCCTGCTCATCCCGGTGTCCAGCGCGATGTGGATCCTGACCGTCTTCCCGGCAGCTCTCCCAGCCTCGGAGAGCTGCTCCGCCATGGAGAGCTTGAAGACTGCGGGGCGGATCTCGTTCTCCGCGATCATCCGGTAAGAATCGGGGAAGGAAAAGCCCAGCAGAAGGATCGGCTTTCTGATCCCACTCTCCCGAAGCTCCATGGCCTCCTCCACGGATGCCGTGGCAAAGCCCCAGATGTATTCATAATCTTCCACCAGGTGGGCGATCTCCCGCGCCCCGTGCCCATAGCCGTCGGTCTTGATCACGGCGATCATCTTGACGCCCGCTCCAAGCTTCTGGTGCATGGATTCAAAGTTCTTCTCCAGAGCGGAGAGGCTGATCTCCGCCACAACCCTGCTCATTGTCTCAGACACTTTTCTGCCTCCTAAAGGAATGATACCCGCGGGCATGGGCGAGCGGGTAGATACAAGTGTGCGCTTTCAGCTTTCGATGCTTCTTCTTTCCGGCATAGAAACAGCTCCGGACGCTTCCGGAGCCAATCACTTTTCATGTCGAAATGCCCTGAAAGAGGAACAGTTTCCTCTTAAAATTTCATGGCTTCATGACGACGTTTTCAACTATATGCTCAGATGATTCATCCGGTATGTAAGCTCCATCAGACTTTCCGACAGATGCACGTTCTGGACGGCCACACTCCCACTGTTCGGAAACACCGTGTGGGAGAAGTTCCAGATTCCCCGGATCCCGCCCTCAAGAAGAATGGGCATGACCTCCAGAGCGCCTTCAGAGGGAAGGGTCAGGGCGGCGATGTCCACCTCGTTTTCCTCCAGATAGCGGGCCAGACTCGCCACATCCTGAGCGGCGATCCCCCGCCCGGATTTCTGCCCGATGACTGCCGGGTCCTTGTCGAACATGGCGACAATCATGTAGCCGCGCTTCTCATAGAGGACATAGTCCGCCAGCGCTTTTCCCAGGCGCCCGGCTCCCACAACGATCACCTTGTAGGAGCGGTCCAGCCCGAGGATCTTCCCGATCTCCGTGTGCAGATACTTGGCGTTGTAGCCATAGCCCTGCTGCCCGAATCCCCCGAAATGGTTCAGATCCTGCCGGATCTGGGACGCTGTGAGATGCATCTGCAAGCTCAGTTCCCTCGAGGAGATCCGCTCCACCTTTCTGTCGATCAACTCTCCGAGAAAACGGTAGTATCTCGGCAGTCTTGAGATTACTGCAGGCGGGATTCCTCGTTCTCCCATAGATTTTTCACTCCTTCCTCCGCAACTCACGCCGCGTCTTTTCTGCTGTTTTCCCTTATTTCTTTCTTTGCCTCCAGTAAAGATAATATAGAAGATTGTGAAAAATCGTGCAATTCTTTCATTCCGCGACGCCGGGTCTGCCAGAATCCCGGCAGGAAAGCCTTACTCCGCCAGGGAGGACCAGTCCTCATACAGCTTTTCCAGTTTCTCCGTCAGCTCTCCCTTTTCCTCTGAGAGAGCCCGGAGCTTTTCAGGATCCGTGTAGATCTCCTCCCGGGAGATCTCCTCATCGATGGCAGCGCTCCGCTCCTCCAGGCGGGCAATCTCCTCCTCCGTCTTTTTGAGGAGGCTGGCCTTTTTCCGCTCCGCGGCGGCGGCTTCCTTCTGCTTCTTCCAGTCCCCTCTTCCGGCGCTTTCCGCTTCCGACACATGCTGCATGGACAGATGCTGCCTGTTGGAGGCGGCAATGACGCCTCCGGAGCTATGCGTCTTCCCGGTATCTGAGGCGAAAGTCTCCGTCAGTTCCTCCCGCCTTTCCAGATAGTAGTCATAGTCGCCCATGTAGCTCACCAGGGTTCTGTTGGTCAGATCCAGGATCCGCGTGGCGATATGGTTGATGAAGTAGCGGTCATGGGACACGCAGAGAACCGTACCCTCATAGCGGGAGACCGCGTCCTCCAGAATCTCCTTGGAGATGATGTCCAGGTGGTTGGTCGGCTCATCCAGAATCAGAAAGTTGGACTTTGAGAGCATCAGCTTGGCCAGGGAAAGCCGGCCCCGCTCTCCGCCGGAGAGATCCGCCACCTTCTTGAAGACGTCATCCCCGGTAAAGAGGAAGGCAGCCAGGGTGCTGCGGACTTCTGTGTTGTTCATCCCCGGATAGGCGTCCGAGAGTTCCTCGAACAGGGTCTTTTCTCCATGGAGGACCTGGTGCTCCTGATCATAGTAGCCCACATGGACTTTGACGCCCAGGCGGATCGAACCCGAATCCGCTTCCTCCAGCCCAATGATCGTCTTCAGGAGGGTACTCTTCCCGGTGCCGTTGCTGCCAATCAGGCAGACCTTCTCGCCGCGGCGGATCTGAATATTCAGATCCTCAAAAAGAGGATACTCAAAGCCCTTGGAGAGATGTTCCACCGTCAGGACATCACTGCCCGAGACGATCCGGGGCGTGAGGCGAAGCTTCATATCCGTGTTCTCCTCCACAGGCTTCTCCAGGCGTTCGATCTTGTTCAGCATCTTCTCCCGGCTCTCGGCACGCTTGATGGACTTCTCCCGGTTGAAGCTCTTCAGCTTGCTGATCACTTCCTCCTGATGACGGATCTCCTCCTGCTGGTTCATCCAGGCTTTCAGCTCCGCCTCCCGGATCTGTTTTTTCTTCTCAGCATAGGCCGTATAGTTCCCGGCGAAAGTTCTCCCCTGCCCCCGGTCAATCTCGATGATCTTTCCCGCTACCTTATTTAAAAAGTAACGGTCGTGGGCCACGACCATCACCGCCCCCCGGTAATTCATCAGATAGTTTTCCAGCCACACGATGGAGTTCAGGTCCAGGTGGTTGGTCGGCTCATCCAGGAGCATGATGTCCGGTTGATCCAGCAGAAGCTTGCCCAGGGCCACCCGGGTCTTCTGTCCGCCCGAAAGCGTTTCCACTTTCTTGTCGAACTCCTCATCCTCAAAGCCAAGTCCCCGCAGGACGCCGGAGATCTCACTCTTCCAGGCATAGCCGTCCAGCCGTTCAAACTCTGTCTGTGTCCGGTGATAGCGCTCCATCAGGAGATTCAGGTCATCCCCCGACACCTCGTCCATCCGCGCCTCCATCTCCCGGAGATCCTTCTCCATCCGGATGACGTTCTGCTTTACCTGAGCCGTCTCCTCCCAGATGGTCCGCCCCCCGGGGAGCACATTCACCTGGGCCAGGTAGCCGATTCTGGCGCCTTTGGCCACGGTAACCTCCCCTGTATCCGGAGTCATCTCTCCCACAATGATCTTCAGAAGAGTGGACTTCCCAGCGCCGTTGATCCCGACGATGGCGCTTTTCTCATGTTCTTCGACATGGAAAGAGACAGACTTTAAAACTTCGTCAGTTCCGAAAGACTTTGAGATGTTGTAGCAGGACAGAATCATCAGAAAATACTCCTCCAGTCAGTCCCTGATTCTGCCCCGCTCTCTCCTGGAGATGCAGGGAATTTCAGGGATTGGGCCCAGTTCCCACGCCTTTCAATCATATCGGAAGGGATGGCAGAAATCAACCTTGGGGCTGGATTTCCACCGGCTCTTGTGGATAACTTTCATAATTATGCATTCTCGACTGATATCCACATTTCCACGGGATTTCCACAGAGGAGGGAGTTTTCCACCCGCTTTGTGGAAAATTCTAATAAATATTCATTCCACTAATATGGTCCTTGCAGGTCCACTTCGAGTGATGCCAGATTTGGAAGCAATGGAACTCCTGCTCTTCCTATGTTATCGTCAGACGTCGTATGTCAAGAGGCAGAAGAAAGGCACTGCAGGGTCAGAAGCGCTGCCGGATCAGAGCAGGACCAGGGCAGGTGCCTCTCGCCTGCGGATCTGCCATATCCTGCTGATTCCCGGTGTAAATGCAGAATCGTTCATTCGAGGGATGCCCTTGCGGGACAATATCTCATCAGATGAAAGGGACCCTGTTTCTCCTGGGAGCCCTTCTGAAGACCCTATCGCCTGGCCGCAGCGGGGTTCCATTTCTGGAATTCCGCAAATGGAACCCCAGAAATGGAACTCCAGAAATATAAGCCTTCATCAACGCGCCTTTGCGTGGCGTTTACAGAGCCAGGTTTCGCAGAGAGAAATCCGGAAAGAAGGCAGCTTCAGACCAGTAAAGCGCCAAAGCACAGTCAAAGCATCAAACAAATAGAAGGAGCATGGCAAAAACGCTCATCGCCTGAAAGCCTCAGAAAGTCCCTGGAGCTGGCTTTTAGAAAAGGTTTATGAAAAGGATCTTCAAAGGAGTCTCTTTGGCAAAGCATTTTTGATAAGTATTCTCTGCCCCCGCTCCGCCGGCAGTTCCGCCGGACATGATGCATTTTCAGGCTCCCTGTGCTATGATAGCGGGGTTTTGAGAGGGGCCCCATCGGGGCCTGTTCACCCACAGGAGGGCAATCGATGAAGGAATATCAACCTTACAAATCGGGAAAAGTCAGGGAAGTCTACGATCTCGGGGACAGCCTGATCATGGCCGCAACGGACAGGATCTCAGCTTTTGACCATATCCTGGAAAATACCATCACCGGGAAGGGCGCTGTCCTGACTCAGATGTCCCGTTTCTGGTTTTCCTATACAGAGGACATCGTCCCGAATCATATGATCTCCACTGACAACGGAGAGATGCCGGAATTCTTCCGGAAAAAGGAATTTCAGGGCAGATGCATGAAGTGCAGAAAGCTCACGATGCTTCCGCTCGAGTGCATTGTCCGTGGCTATATCACCGGCAGCGGCTGGGCCAGTTATAAAGCGAACGGCACTGTCTGTGGAATCCGGCTTCCGGAAGGGCTGAAGGAGTCCGAGAAGCTTCCGGAACCCATTTACACGCCTTCCACGAAGGCAGAGATCGGTCTTCACGATGAGAACATCTCCTACGAGCAGTCCATCGAGCTTCTGGAGAAGGAGTTTCCAGGGAAGGGAGAGACTTACGCGAAGGAGCTGCGGGAGAAAACGATCGCCCTCTATAAAAAGTGCGCGGACTACGCCAGGGAGCGCGGAATTATCATCGCGGACACAAAGTTTGAGTTTGGTCTTGATGAGAACGGAAACATTGTCCTGGCGGATGAAATGCTGACTCCGGACTCCTCCCGCTTCTGGCCCATGGAAGGCTATGAGGCAGGACACGGGCAGCCGTCCTTTGACAAGCAGTATGTCCGCGACTATCTGAAAGCGCATCCGGAGGGCGGATACCTCTTGCCCGATGAGGTCATCGACGCGACCATCGCCAAGTACAGGGAAGCCTACCATCTTCTGACCGGAGTAGAGTTTCAGGAGATCTGAGAGATCAAGTAGATCTGCCAGACAGAAAAGATCAGAGAGGGTCAGAGAAGATGTCGTTCAGCGCCTCCGCTCCTCTCCTGCTCTCTCAGGAGATTTCAGGAAAAGGGATTCACCATGAAAGCCTGCCGCGTATCGGCTCAGACCGCGGCAGACGCAGAGCAATTGAAGATTTTTCTGGCGCAGAACCGCGCTTTTTGACCGCAGCAGGAAAGTATGGTATACAGGGACCTGACACTTGATCTGGCAATGAAAGCAGGAGAAAAATTCAATGAGAATTGCGGTAACGTTTGACAATCAGAATGGCACAATCTTCCAGCATTTCGGGAGGACCGAGTACTTCAAGATCTACGAGGTCGAGGACAGGAAGGTTCTCTCCTCCAGGGTCGAGTCCACCGGGGGAACCGGCCATGAGGCGCTTGCGGGTCTCCTCTCGGAGGGCACGGTGGAGGCCGTAATCTGCGGTGGGCTTGGCCAGGGCATGATGAATGCGCTGGCGGATGCTGGCATCACAGTGATCCCAGGTGTGAGCGGCAGTGCAGATGAAGCGGTTGAACGTTACCTGAAAGGCGAGCTTCAGCCGGAAGAGGCTGCCAACTGCGACAGTCATGAGCATGACAAGTGCGGTCATGGCTGCGGCGGCTGCGGGGAGAGAAAGGTGATCCTGAGCGGAAAGAACGCCGGCAAGACCTGCAGGGTTCACTATCGGGGAACCTTCAACGACGGCAGCCAGTTTGATTCCTCCTATGACCGCGGCACCCCCCTGGAATTTGTTTCAGGCACCGGCATGATGATTAAGGGCTTTGATCAGGCAGTCGTGGACATGGAAGTGGGCGAGGAGAAGGACATCCACCTGATGCCTGAGGAGGCCTATGGCGCCTATGATCCGAACGCGGTTTTGAAGCTGAAGCTGACAGATCTTCCAGGGGCCGGGAATCTCTCCGTGGGAGACCAGGTGGCACTGAGAAACTCTCTCGGACATGCCTTTCCGGTCCGCGTTACGGAAAAGACCGATGAGGAGATCACCTTCGACGCCAACTCTGAGATGGCGGGCAAGGAGCTGAACTTCCATATCGAGCTTGTATCCGTGGAGGAATAAGCTTCGTGCTTTTGGCAGGGCACAGAAAAAGGCAGGCTATGCCTGCCTTTTTCTGCGTTCCGTGAAAGCGCCTCCCCTCTTCCGTGGAAGGCGCCTGCAGGTAAAGAAATGACCAGCGGGAGAATCTTTCGGATAGACATACTTTTAAAGTATGTCCTTTTGGCGAAGTCCAGCCCCCCATGGCCCATTCCCTGCCTCCTGAAACGCGAAAACCCCCATCCACTTTCCTCGGATGGGGGTTCGCAGAGATCAGTCAGCTTTTGTCATGCAGCTGTTGGAGCCTCACCCTTCCTTGTCCCGAAGGCGCTTGCGGCTCGACAGATACAAACGCAAGCGCAGGGTCAGACGCAGGTGTAGCCGCCGTCGACAGCAAGAATCTGTCCGGTGACATAGGAGGACTCCTCGGCGCCGAGGAAGATGGCTGCGCTGTTCAGCTCACCCTCGCTGCCGTAGCGCTGCATCGGGACAGAGCGGCGTGCGAACTCCTGGAAGAACTCGGAATTCAGCGTTTCCGTGGTCAGTTCGGTGTAGAAGTAGCCCGGGCAGATGGCGTTGACCGTGATGCCTGAGGTTGCCAGCTCAGCTGCCGCGCCTCTGGTGAAGTTGACGACAGCACCCTTGGTGGTATGGTAAGCGATGGTCGGAAGCACGGTGTTGCCAACCAGACCATAGATAGAAGCGATGTTGATCACACGGCCATACTTCTGCTTGCCATCCGCAATGGTTTTCTTCATATAAGCCACAAATGCCTGAGTGACAGCGAAGACAGAAGTGAGGTCCAGATTGATGGTGAAGTCCCAGTCTTCTCTCTTATAGTCCACAAGCGGAGTCCCGGTTCCCTTCTCACCGCCGGCATCATTCACGATCACTTCGCAGTGGCCGAATTCCGCGTCAACCTTCGCGACAGCCGCGGAGATGGAATCCGCGCTGGTCACATCGCAGGCAAGCGGAAGAACCTTAACGCCATACTTCTCGCTCCACTCCTTCGCGGAGGCTTCCAGTCTCTCCACTCTCCTGGCAAGCAGAACCAGGTTTGCGCCGCACTTGGCATAGCCTTCCGCCATCTGCTTTCCAAGACCTGAAGATGCGCCGGTGACCGCAACAACTTTTCCTGTGTAATCAAACATTTCTCTTTCTCCTTCTGTCTTTTGCCTCTGCTCAAACCTGCAATAATAAATCCACTATATCTATATGCAAATCTTTTGAATCAGACCAATCATACAGATATTCTCACCTATTATATGTTCTTCCCTTTATTTAGGCAAGTCTCACGGCGCTTTGCGCAGCAGGCCGCAATGCTGACTGGACAGCTAATCTCTCGTAAATTGGCGCGAGCGGGCACAAACGGCCCGCTCGCTGGCAGATGAGCCCAGGCATCAGCGCAGGGCCGTTCAGAAGAACCGGCAGGGATCCTGCCCGGTCCGTCTATCAGATCAGCATGATATCCAGCCTCAGCTCAGGATCATCCGCTTCATCCTCCAGGTTAAGCTCACGCAGGGCGATCACGTTGACATAGTCCTGCAGGAAGATCATCCGGCCTTCCGCATTGATGGTATAGACGATATAAAGGCCCGGGAGGACAGTGACCGCGTACTCACTCTCCGCCACCTCCGTGAACTCAACACTCTCCTGATACCTGGCATCATAAATGTAGATCTTCTCCGCCAGCTCCCCACTGGCGAGCATGGGAACCCCATCAATGTAAAGCAGGGAGGACTCCGTGACCTGAATTCCCCGCTCCCCATAGTTGCGGGCCATCATATCTCTGTCAAAAAGCCCCTCCGATTCCTCCTCAGGCGGGTCGATGGGGATCGCCGCGCCGGCAGGCAGGGTAAAAAGCAGGGAAAAAAGCAGAAAAAACAGCCCAAGCCTCTTATTCATGCAGCTCATACGCAACCCTCCTTTTCAGGCCGCCAGATGGCGGTCTCTGTTCTGTTTGTCCCGCGAGCGGGCCTTTTCCCTTGAAGCATCTGGCAGATCCGAATGCTTCCCGGTAAAGATTGAGCAGTTCTGCTGCTTCCAGTTTAGCACAGATCCCGGATTTCTGCCGGGTGCTGATGCCAATCGGCCAAAGCGCCGATGCGCCGATGCGCTCATCCTGGTCAGAGCATAGCGGCGCCATTCTATATGCCGGGCGATCGCTGGCAGATTTTCCTGGCCGCGAGTATACATCCTGTAACTGTAAAGTCCGCTTTGCGCACTTGCCGCGCAAAGCGAAGTCATACAGTTCAAAAGCAAAATCAAAATCTTATATCTTCCAGGATCCGGAAGATCAGCATCACGCGAAAGTTCCGTCCCCCGATTCGATCCGATCTCATCCTATCCTCTGCCCTCTCCCGTCAGATGGTCATAATCCAGGGTATAGCGCTCAAAGGCATTGATGACCATGGTCTCCCCATACTTTCGCATCCTGGGAACCTGGGGGCCGTAGTTCATGTGCACATGACCGTGCACCATGATACGGGGATGATACTTTTCGAGAAAGGACCCGAAAGCGTAAAAGCCCCTGTGGGGCAGATCCTCCTGATCCCCAAAGCCGCCGATGGGGGAATGCGTCAGAAGGATGTCGATGCCATGGCTTCTCCAGAGCCGGAAGCGGGCTTTCTGGATCCGCTTCTTCATCTCCTTTTCGCTGTACTGATAAGGGCCGGCATTGTAGCGCATGGAGCCTCCCAGTCCAAAGATCCGGATGCCCTCGTGGACATAGACCGTATCGTCGATGCAGACACAGCCCTCCGGCTCCTTCCGGTCGTAGACACCATCGTGGTTACCGTGGACATACAGAAGCGGACAGTTGGAGAAGGTCACCAGAAACGACAGATACTCCGGGGGCAGGTCCCCGGCGGAGAGGATCAGATCGATGTCCCTGAGCTTCCCGTCCTCATAGAAATCCCACAGGGCTTTGCTTGGTTCGTCAGCCACCAATAGAATCTTCATAAGCGTCCCATCCCGAAATGTGAAGACGACTCAGCCCTCGTCCTCCGTCAGCTTTGATCCAGGAATGCCCGCAGCACTCTCCTCCTGCAGGGTCGCCATGGCCTTTTCCATCTCGATCATCGCTTTCGCCTCGTCCGTCAGGTTTTCCAGCGCCGGGATGTGCCCGATCACTGAATCCGCGAGATAATCCATCGCGATCACTTCCGTGGCGGAAAGAGCACCATCCTTTACCCCCCTCAGCGTGCCATCCTGGCTCCTGAACTGTCCCGCGAAGGGATTGAGATCAAAGTTATCCTCGCGGATCTGGTGCTTCATGATCTCCGCGAAGCGCCGGACCCCCTCTGGCAGGTTCTTGCTCATGACCAGGTCGATGATTCCGGAAGAGATGCCCCACCAGTAGTTGACAGCCGGTTTGGCCAGACTCTCCTCGGTCTTCTCCCAGTTCCCCTGGAGGAAGTCCCGGATGATCCGCTCGTAAAACCTGCCCCAGTTCCAGATCGGGGCTGCCAGCTTGACGATGCCGCTGTCTGTGATCTTGTAGAGGCCAAACTCTCTGGCCTCATCCGCCGGCCGGATCATGTCGTTGTCGGAGACGATGCTGATCTGCTCCCGCCTGATCAATTCATCGAAGCTTTCACAGCCGGTCTCCGTATTCCAGTGCAGGTAGATCTTTACCCGCGGGTTCGTCATGCGGGCGCCCAGGGCGAAGGCGTTGATGTTGGCCATGGAACCGAAGATGGGATACTGCTCCACAAAGCAGATCTTGTCATTTTCGCACATGGCTCCGGCAATCATTCCGCCCAGATACTTGGCCTCGAAAATCCGCCCATAGTAGGTCCGGATCGCCGAGTGGGGCATTCCCACCGAACAGTTTAGAATCTTGACCTTCGGGTTCTCGATCGCCGCCTTCAGGGAAGCCTTCAAAAACTTCTGACTCGTGGTGAAGATGATATGGTTCCCCGCCGCGATGGCCCGTTCAATCAGGGTCTCCACATCCGTCTGCTCATCCTTCAGGAAATAGGCCTCCGTGTGGATCTGGCTGCCAAAGATCTGCTCCAGGGACATCCTGCCAAGCTCATGGCCATACGTCCAGCCGGAGATCTCCGTGGACCGGTCATGGATGAAAGCCACATTCAGCACCTTTGAGGAGGTGAGCTTGAAAAAGCGGCTAAAGACCGAGGCGGAGGGCTCCACCGTCGGGCTGTAGACCAGTGTCTGATCCTTGTTGTGGCCGATCAGGGACAGCTCCTCCCAGATCTTGGACAGATCCTTGCTCTTCTCCGAATGCCCCTTCTCCAGGATCTCCTTGTAGGAGTAGAGGGACAGATAGAAAAGCAAAGCATCCCCGGCCGTGATGTCCAGCCTGTCGCCGCCTTTGTCCTTGAAGAGACCGGCAAACTCCGTGTAGAGGGATTTGAAGTCTTCCTTCTCCACGTCCGTCCACTCCTCCCCTGCCTGCTTTCCCACAGCCTTCAGAAGCTTGGGGAAGCTGCCTACCTGGGTAAACCAGAGATAATTGATCTGGGAGCCCTTGTAGAAGTCCAGGAATTCAAAGTAGATCCGGTTCTCAATCTCATCGTTTTTATAGGGAATTACCCGGGTGACCGTGCCCTCGATGGAGTCCGCCCCGAAAAACTTCAGGACGGAGACCCGCTTATTCCCCTCCAGGACATAGAAGCGGTTCATGAACTCATAGGCCACGATCGGGTCTCCGACCCCCTGGTCCATATGGTAGGCGACGACGCCGTCCCACTTGCGGGCAAACTCCGAATGCTCCGGCATCAAAGGCATGAAATTCACAGCGAAGGCATTCTGCCGCCCCTCGGACTTAGTGCCAACGATCTGATCCAGTGGGATGCTCACCAGGCCCAGTGATTCCTCTGTCTTCACATCCTGCCCGCGAACCAGATCATCCAGGGCCGGCAGGTAGGGATATCTGCCCGCTGAAACTGCTCTGCGGTAAGCATTTCTTGCCATCTTCAGTGCTTTTTGGTACTCTTCCGATGCCATCTCTTTCCTCTTCTCTCACAGCTCATCCTCCCCTTCCGTCCGGGGAGGAAACACACAGCTTTTTCAGAATCTTTGTATACCGGGAACCATTCGAATCTGCCAGGTGTTTCATCGGTATATGCCCGCTCGCGCCAGTTTTTTCGCGGATTCTCACGCTCGCGGCTATAACTGCCCGGTCAGCTTTACGCACTTGCTGCGCAAAGCGTTGTCATATGCCGCCCGGGGGATCAGATCTGTCAGGCCAGCGCCTCTTCCAGCTTCTTTCTGACCGCCAGGATAAACGCCCGTGAGCTCAGCTGAACTGGATGCTCCAGGGTCGTAATCCTCGCCAGATCCCCAGTCATCTTTCCGGACTCGATGGTGTCGATCACAGCCTTCTCAAGAGCGTCCGCGAAGGCGGAAAGCTCAGGGATATCATCCAGCTGCCCGCGCTTTCTCAGAGCCCCCGACCAGGCAAAGATCGTCGCCACAGAGTTGGTGGAGGTCTCTTCCCCTGCCAGATGCCTGTAATAGTGCTTCTGCACGGTCCCATGGGCCGCTTCGTACTCATACTTCCCTTCCGGGTTCACCAGCACGGAGGTCATCATCGCCAGGGAGCCGAAGGCGGAGGACAGCATATCACTCATCACATCCCCGTCGTAGTTCTTGCAGGCCCAGATGAAACCGCCCTCGCTTTTCATAACCCGTGCCACGATATCATCGATCAGGGTATAGAAGTAACTGATGCCGGCTGCCTCAAAGCGCTCCTTGAATTCGTTCTCGTAGATCTCTGCGAAGAGGTCCTTGAACCTGTGATCGTAACTCTTGGAGATCGTATCCTTTGCGCCAAACCAGAGATCTTCCCCAGCATCCAGGGCATAATTGAAACAGCTCCGCGCGAATGAGGAGATGGACCTGTCAAGGTTGTGAGTGCCCTGAATCACACCGGGCGTCCTGAACTCCTGAATCAGCTTTCTTCTCTCATTCCCCTCCGCGTCGGTGAAGACCAGCTCCGCCTTCCCGGGCCGGTCAATGTACATCTCCACGTTCCTGTAAACGTCCCCGTAGGCGTGCCTTGCGATCGTGATCGGCTTCTTCCAGGATGTGACATTGGGATCAATCCCCCGGACCTGGATCGGCTTGCGGAACACCGTACCATCCATGATGGAACGGATCGTCCCGTTCGGGCTCTTCCAGACCTGCTTGAGCTGATACTCCGCCTTCCGGGCTTCGTTGGGGGTGATGGTCGCGCATTTGACCGCCACACCATACTTCAGTGCTGCGTTTGCCGCTTCGATCGTGATCTGATCATCGGTCTCATCACGTTTTTTCAGTCCCAGATCATAATACTCCGTCTCAAGATCCACAAAGGGGAGAAGGAGCTCGTCCTTGATGATCTGCCAGAGCACTCTGGTCATCTCGTCTCCATCCATCTCCACCAGCGGTGTCTTCATCGGTATCTTTGTCATCTGGTCTCCTCCTCCAACGGCATATGCAGGGTCCCTGCATTTATGCGATATTGACTCATTCTCGTTTCGTGGGGATTTTATCATACTCTCCCTGGCTTGTACATGGCCCATTTTCAGGCCCTTTCCGCCTTTTCAGAGCGATCGAAGCGTCATCGAAAAGGCGCTCCGCTTCCCATGTCCACGGCCTGGCATCTGATTCTGTATCTCAGGCTCAGCGAAAAACGTGCAGGACCAATCAGATAATCAAACATATATAGAAAAAGCCCGCAGATTGATGAGATCTGCGGGCTTTGCTTTTACATATAAAACCAATGCTTATATCCTGACCGAAATGATGCGGTCTGTTCTGCTCCCCATTCTTTGGGTATGCAGTTTGCTCAACAGCTTTTGACCGATCTTTTCTATCTCATAAGCTATCTCATAAGCTATCTCATAAGCTATCTCATAAGTATTGCTTGCAGCTATGTCTCACGCTTGGCGCCGCCAGCTTCCGTGGGATTTTATTCCGTGATCTCCCTGATCACATCCTTGTTCTCAGCCAGGTATGTGTAGAGGGAAACAACTGTCAGAATCAATGCCGCCCACTTGAAGATCTGACCCAGCGTATTCATAAAACCGCCGGCATTCAGCACCATCAGGATGACCATGATCATCTGGGAAACTGTCTTGAACTTGCCCCACTGATTGGCAGCGATCACCTTCTGATTCTCCGCCGCGATGAGACGGAAGCCGGAAATGATGAACTCACGCGCGATGATGATGATGACAATCCAGCTCTCGATCCTGCCGAGATCCACCAGGCAGATCAGGGCGGAACAGACCAGAAGCTTGTCCGCCAGAGGATCCATGAACTTGCCGAAGTTGGTCACCAGGTTCTCTTTGCGCGCGATCTTTCCGTCAAAGAGATCTGTGAGGCTGGCGGCGATAAAGACAATCACGGCCAGGATGTTTCCGGCGGGCTTCGGGATTGCCAGAAGGAAGATCACAAACAGCGGGATCAGACAAACGCGGATCGTTGTCAGCTGATTGGGCAGGTTCATATTGGTAAACCAGTTGCCAGCCGTCCCCTCCTTCGGCACAAAGGGACTCTTGAAGCTCTTGCCCTCAAAGGGGTTCCTGAGCTTTTTCGGAGCGGGGGCTGCTGCTTTTTCCGCTTCCTCTGCCGTTTCTGTCTCCTCTGCCTCAACTTCCACAAAAGCTTCCTCAACAGGCTCCTTCTCTTCAGCCTCGGTCAGGATCTCTTTCTTCTCATCCAGTTCACTCATACCCTTCTCCTTTTTATCCGATATCAAATGCCATCTTGTCTCTTGCCCTGCGCTCAGCCCTCTGACGCGGCAGGCAGAAGCTCCCCGGTCAGATCATAGTCCAAAGAGCCTGTGATCTTCACGGAGACAAAGTCCCCGGAACAGAGGACTTCATCTGTCGTGATAAAGACATACCCGTCCACATCCGGTGCGTCGCCGTAGCTTCGTGCCGCGTAGGAGTTCTCCTCCGCGACTTTACCCTCAACCATCACTTCCAGCACACGTCCGATGGCGCGCTCCGAAAGGTCGGAGGAGATTTCCATCTGAAGTTCCATCAGTTCATCCCTGCGGCTGAGCTTTGTCTCCTCGTCGATCTGCCCCGCCATCTCTGCTGCGGGGGTACCCTCCTCCTGGGAGTAAGGGAAAACGCCGAGGCGATTGAACTCCTCCTCATTGATGAAGCGGCAGAGTTCCTCAAACATCTCCCGGGTCTCCCCGGGAAAGCCGCAGATCAGGGTGGTCCGGAGCACAATGTCCGGAACTTCCCGCCGAAGATACGCGATGATCTCCCGCAGGTCCTTCTGGCTGGTTCTCCGCCCCATCCGGCGAAGCATCAGATCCGAGGCATGCTGGATCGGCAGATCCAGGTAGTGGACGAATTTTTTCTCCGTCTTCATGCATTCGATGAGCTCCGGGTAAATCTCCTCGGGATAGCAGTAAAGCACCCGGATCCAAACGATGCCGGAAATCTCTGCAAGACTGTGAATCAGTTCGTGCAGGCATTTTTTTCCATACAGATCTGTCCCATAAAGGGTCGTCTCCTGCGCCACGAGAATAAGCTCCCGAACGCCCAGATCAGCCAGGCCCCGGGCTTCCCGGAGGAGATCCTCTTTCGGCACCGAGCGGTAATGCCCCCGCATCATGGGAATCGCACAGTAGCTGCAGTGCTTGTCACAGCCCTCGGCGATCTTCAGATAGGCGTAATGCCCGCCTGTGGTGAGAAGACGCCCTCCGGAGGAAAGCGGAAGACTGTTCCGGTCCGGGAGAAGCTCCTCTCCCATGCCGCTCAGCGCGTCCTTTATGGCCTTCGATATCTGATCAATTCCCCCGATGCCGACGATCGCGTCCACCTCCGGGAGCTCCTCACGAATCTCCCCTCTGTAGCGCTCCGCCATGCATCCGCAGACAATCAGCGCCCGGCACTTGCCCTCCGTCTTCATTTTCGCCATCTCGAGGATGGAGGCTATGGACTCCTCCTTGGCGTCATTGATGAAGCAGCAGGTGTTGATGACAATCGCATCCGCCTCTCTCTCATCATTTGTGATCGAGAAGCCGTCCTGGTCCAGAAGCGCCAGCATCTTTTCCGTATCGACGCGGTTCTTATCGCAGCCCAGGGAAACAAACAGGATTTTCGCGCCCGTTCTCACGCCCTGCTCCCATCGTCATCGTCGAAATCCATAATAAAGTCGTCGGCGAACTCAACCGCGTCCACAGGATTCCCGGCCTCGTCATAGTAGTTCTCCTCCGCCTCGACCTTCATACGCGGATCTTCGATGTCATCGGAGGAAGCGGACATGTCTCCAAGGTACTTGTTGGGGGCGGTATTGATCTCATCCAGATCAGCTGCCCCCGGCATTTCGGGCAGGATCTTGATGTCCCCGGTCTTCAGTTCCTCCACCGCTGTCGACAGCGGCTTCTTTGCCCCTTTCTCCGAGACATTGGCTTCTCCGGCAATGATCTGCCGGGCGCGCTTGGCGGTCGCCATGACGATGGAGTAGCGGCTGTTGACCACGGGGGTGTCATCCTCCGAGCCCTTGTTGATGATCTTCATCAGTTCCGTATAAGACGGATGCAGCATAAATGTACGATCTCCTTCCAACTCTTCCCGGGATGCGTGTGAAAAAGACTCACAGGCCTCCACTGCTGGTCTTCTGCACGCGACCAGGAGAATCTGCCACATAGGCCCCTGGCCGCGGTATATGCAGAGGCACGAAGACTGTCCTTCGGCAAATCTTAAGAGCCTCCAGAATAAACGGCCTCAAGGCGGGATTTCAGGGTTTCAGGCACCAGGGCTGACAGAACGATCCGGTCGGACTCACAGACGATCACAGACTTCGTCTTTCTGCCCGCGGTCGCGTCCACCACCCGGCCGTCCTCCTTGCAGTGCTGTACGAGGCGCTTGACCGGCGCGCCGTCCGGACTCACCACACAGATGACCTTGTCTGTATTTACAAGATTCCCAAAGCCGATGTTGATCAGTCCCAAGCAAAACCTCCTGATGGCCCTTTCCCATGTGATTCTTTCTGTGATTCCTGTCAGCCAGATCAAGATCCTGTCCTTTTTTCCTATTCGACATTCTGAACCTGCTCGCGGATCTTCTCGATCTCTGTCTTCAGATCAATCGCCAGATTCGTCGTCTCCAGGTCAGTGGCCTTTGAGAGGATGGTATTGGACTCACGGTTCATCTCCTGTGCGATGAAATCAAGCTTCCTGCCGACATCGCCGCCCTCTGAGATCTCCTTGATCATGGAGTCGATGTGCGACTTCAGCCGGACGGTCTCTTCATCGGTAGCCAGTTTATCCGCGTAGAGAACAACCTCTGTGGCAATCCGGTTCTCATCGATGCTATTATCCGTGAAAAGCTCCCGGACCTTGTCCCTGAGCCTCTCGCGGTACTCCAGCAGAAGCTCCGGATATCGGCGCTCGATGGAGTCGACGATCTCCTTCATGCGGACAAGCTTTTCCAGGAGATCTCGTTTGAGATCCTCCCCCTCCCGGCTTCGCGTTTCGGCAAGCATCACAAGGGCATTGTCCAGGGCTTCCTTCAGAACGCCCCACACGGCTTCCTCATCCAGCGCCTTCTCCTCCAGCGCAAAGATTTCCTCCTGCATCCCGAGGGTGCTGACCGTCAGGTCGTTCTCGAGTCCAAAGGTCTCTGCCATCCTTCTGTAGGCGTTGACATACTCCTCCGCGAGGTGCTCATTGAACTGCAGATTCAGGTCCGCGTCCCCTAAGTTGACATAAGTGATATAGAGATCGACTTTCCCCCGGATGAGGTACTTCTTCACCTCCGCCCGGACGGAAGTCTCCAGAAAACCGTATTCTTTCGGAATCCGGACGCTGGTATCGAGAAACCTGTGATTGACTGATTTCGCCTCCACCACAAACTTGATCATGTTGTTGGCGCTCTCAGCCCGCCCGAACCCGGTCATACTTCGTATCATGTCAGCGCTCTCCATTCGTCGTGCATTCCATCTGCCGATGGTTATACCAATTCATTATAATGCACACATATTTCCCAAGTCAATCGGTATGTGGTATCATATTCACGGCCCGTCTGGATCGCTGCTGTTTTCAGAGAGAGCTTCGTCTGTCCCGAACCTCAGCCGGAATCCCCAGGGCTTACTGAAAGAGCCTGCGGGCGGAGGAGGATTTTTCATGGCACTTGACGGAATCGCAGTCGCGGCAGTGGTAAAGGAACTGAATGAGCTGCTCTCTGGCGGAAGAATCGCCCGGATCGGCCAGCCGGAAAAGGATGAGATCCTGCTCACCGTGCGGACGCTCCAGGGGCAGAAGCGGGTTCTGCTCTCTGCCAGCGCTTCTCTCCCGCTCATCTATCTCACGGACAGCAACAAGCCAGGTCCCATGACAGCCCCCAACTTCTGCATGCTGCTCCGCAAGTATATCGGAAGCGGGAAGATCCTCCGGGTCTGGCAGCCCGGGCTCGAGCGCATCGTCCACTTTGAGTTCGAGCACTACGATGAGCTCGGTGATCTCCGCAGAAAGGACCTGATCCTGGAACTCATGGGCAAGTATTCGAACCTGATCTTCTGCGATGAGGAGGGGACTATCCTGGACGCCATCAAGCATATCGGCTCCCTGACCTCCTCCATCCGGGAAGTGCTGCCCGGCAGGAAATACTTCATTCCGGATACGCAGCACAAGGACGATCCGCTGCATACAACAGAGGAGGAATTCTTATCCGATGTCTTCAGCAAGCCCATGCCGCTCGCGAAAGCCCTCTACAGCAGCTACACCGGCATCTCCCCGCTGATTGCGGAGGAGGTCTCCTCAAGAGCTTCCCTGGACTCAGCCATCTCAGCCAGGGAGATCCCGGATGGGGCAAGGTTACATCTCTACCGGATCTTCCAGGAGCTCATGGAAGATGTAAAAAATGGGGTCTTTGAGCCTGCCATCATCAGTGATGAGGAGGGAATGCCGGTGGAGTTCTCCGCGGTAGAGCTCAGCATTTACAAAGATCTGGATTCGACGCGCTTCTCGACCATGTCAGAGCTCCTGGAGGCCTATTACGCCAAAAAGAATGCTGCCTCCCGGATCCGGCAGAAGTCGTCAGACCTCAGGCGTCTGGTGGGCACCCTCCTGGAGCGGGAGTCAAGAAAGCTGGACCTCCAGAGAAAGCAGCAGAAGGATACCCAGAAGCGGGAGAAATACCGCCTCTATGGGGAGCTCCTCCATACCTACGGGTATAGCGCGGAGCCCGGCGCGAAGTCTGTCACGGTCCCCAACTATTACGATAACGACGCGCCATTGACCATCCCCCTGGATCCCCTTCTCACAGCTCAGGAAAATGCCAGGCGCTACTTTGACCGCTACAGCAAGCAGAAGCGGACCTTTGAGGCGCTTGAGGAGCAGATCGCCCAGACCCAGGCTGATGTGGACCAGCTGGACGCCATCAAGACCTTCCTGGACCAGGCCCAGACGGAGGCGGATCTGACAGAGATCCACGAGGAGCTCTCCTCCTCCGGCTTTGTCAAAAAGAAGGGGCCGGAAAAGGGAAAAGGGAAAGGCAAAGTATCAAAAATGCCGAAATCTCAGCCCTGGCACTACCGGACAGAAGATGGCTATGATATCTATGTCGGCAAAAACAACCTGCAGAACGATGAGCTGACCTTCCATTTCGCCTCCGGTAACGACTGGTGGTTCCACGCCAAGAAGATCCCGGGCTCCCACGTGATTGTGAAAAGCCATGGAACAGAAACGCTGCCGGATTCCGTCTTTGAGGATGCCGCCTCCCTGGCCGCCTACTACTCCCGGGATCGGGAGAGCGACAAGGTGGAGATCGACTATGTAAAGAAGAAGGAAGTCAAGAAGCCGAACGGCAGCAAGCCCGGCTTCGTTATCTACTACAGCAACTACTCCATGGTTGCCCGCCCGGACATCTCCAGGCTCACTCTGCTGGAGGGGGAAGAGAAGAAAAAGAAGAGTTGAGCGGTTTCGGATGCTTTCTGAACTGTTTATGGACTGTTTATGGACTGTTTACGAACTGTTTCTGAACCATTTCTGAACCATTTCTGAAGCATGCAGAATATACCCGCGAGCGTGAGAACTTGCGGCTGAACTGGAGCGAGCGGGCATATATCCTGGCAAATTCGAATGGTTCCCGGAAAGGTCCTGCTGCTGGACAGCTACGAAGAAAGAAGAAGGAAGGGAATCCAGATCTGACCGGACAGCAGACAGAGATTCCTGCACATGCCAGGCAAAAAAAGGAGCTGCGCTTTTTCAGTGCAGCTCCTTTTGTATGCCTGTATTTTATTTCGCCACGATGTTGATGATCTTCTTCGGCACGTAGATCTCCTTGAGGATGGTCTTGCCGTCCAGGCGGTTCCCCAGAGCCTCCTTGCCAGCCTTGATGGCATCTTCCCTGGAGATGTCCACCGGAACCTTGATGACGACCTTGGTCTTGCCCATCATCTGGACCGGGACCTCGATTTCATCGTCCTTCATGGCTTCCTCATCGGCCTTGGGCCAGGGGCTGTGGAAGACAGAATCCGTGTGCCCCAGCTCCCGCCAGAGCTCCTCGCCGATGTGCGGGGCAAAGGGGGAGATCATGAGAACCGCGTCCTCAAGGGTTGCCTTGTCAATGCCGCCCAGCTCCCGGGAGAGCTGAATCAGCTTGTTGGTGTACTCCATGAAGCCGGAGACAACCGTGTTCAGGCTGAAATTCTCAAAGCGCTGAGAGATCGTGGCAACCATCTTGTGGTGGGTCCGCTCCATCTCACGGTTGGCCTGGAAGTTCTTGTCCCTGTTGTCCATGACCAGGTTGTAGAAGCGCTGCAGGAAGCGGTAAACCCCGTCAATCCCGCGGTCATCCCACTCCGCGTCCAGTTCCGGCGGCCCGATGAAGAGCTCGTACATCCGCAGGGAATCACAGCCATAGTTCTCCACCAGATCATCCGGGTTGACCACATTTCCCTTGGACTTTGACATCTTGATGCCATTCTTGCCGGTGACCATGCCCTGGTTGAAGAGCTTGGTGAAGGGCTCGTCAAAATCGACAACGCCGATGTCGAACAGGAACTTTGTCCAGAACCTGGAATAGAGAAGGTGCAGAACCGCATGCTCCACCCCGCCGATATACATGTCGACCGGCAGATACTTGTCCGCTTTCTCCGTGGAAACCAGCGCCTGGTCGTTGTGCGGATCCGCGTAGCGCAGGAAATACCAGGAAGAGCCTGCCCACTGAGGCATGGTGTTGGTCTCCCGCCTGGCATCCGCCCCACAGCACGGGCATTTGCAGTTGACCCAGTCGGTCATGTGCGCCAGCGGCGACTCACCGGTATCCGTCGGCTCATAGGACTGGACATCCGGAAGAAGCAGCGGAAGCTCCTCTTCCGGCACCGGGACATTCCCGCAATTCGGGCAGTGGATGATCGGGATCGGCTCGCCCCAGTAGCGCTGACGGGAGAAGACCCAGTCGCGCAGCTTGTAGTTGACGGTCGCCTTTCCGATGCCCATCTTCTCAACGATGTGTGGGGCTTCCTTCTGCATGGTCGCACAGTCACTGCCGGTCCACTCCCCGGAATTGATCAGCACACCGGAGACAGCCGTCACGGCCTCTTCCATGTTTTCGATCTCCGTGCCGTCTTTCGAGATGACCTGGACAATCGGCAGTCCGAACTTCTTCGCGAAGGCGAAGTCGCGGTCGTCGTGTGCCGGGACGCACATGATGGCCCCGGTCCCATAGTCCGCCAGGACATAGTCGGAAGTCCAGATCGGGATTCTCTCTTTGTTCAGCGGATTGATGGCGTAGGAACCTGTGAAGACGCCGGTCTTGTCCTTGTCGGAGACCGCCATGCGGTCGACATTGGACTTGTTGGAGGCATCCTGAATGTACTTCTCAACCTCCGCCTTCCGCTCGTCCACGGCCAGGCTCCTGGTCAGCGGATGCTCCGGGGACAGAACCATAAAGGTGGCTCCGAACAGGGTATCCGGCCGGGTGGTGTAGACCGTGATGGTCTCATCCCTGCCTTCGATGGGGAAGTTGACTTCCGCGCCGTAGCTCTTGCCGATCCAGTCGGTCTGCATCTTCTTGACCTTCTCCGGCCAGTCGAGACGGTCCAGTCCTTCCAGCAGGCGGTCAGCGTAGGCCGTGATCTTCAGCATCCACTGGCGGAGATTCTTCTTGGTGACCGGAGTCCCGCAGCGCTCACAGCACCCGTCCACAACCTCCTCGTTGGCCAGGACGGCCTTGCAGCTGGGGCACCAGTTCAGCGGGAATTCCTTCTCGTAGGCCAGGCCCTTTTTGAACATCTGGACAAAGATCCACTGGGTCCACCTGTAAAAGTTCGGATCCGTGGTGTTGACCTCCCGATCCCAGTCATAGACCGCGGAGATCTGCCTGATCTGTCGCTTGATGTTTTTGATGTTGGCCTCCGTGGAGACCGACGGATGCTGCCCGGTCTTGATGGCGTAGTTCTCAGCCGGAAGGCCGAACGCGTCCCAGCCCATCGGATGAATGAGGTAATAGCCCTGCATCATCTTGTAGCGGCTCCAGGCATCAGAGATCACATAGCCTCTCCAGTGCCCGACATGAAGACCGTTCCCGGAAGGATACGGAAACATATCCAGGCAGTAGTACTTGGGCTTGTCACCCTCGATGTTGATGGGATGCTCCTCCCATTCCTTGTTCCACTTCTCTTCAATGGCTCGGTGATTGTAAGTGATCGCCATAGATTCAGATCCCTCCGGTTTCTCTCTGCAAAAGTGCAATTTCCTACTTTCGCGTTATTCTATTTCAGCACTCAGTTTCTGTCAAGAAGCGGCGGCACTGCCGCCGCTTTGCGCAAAGCAGCACGCTCAGCTCTCCCTGGCCTCTTTTCCCAGTTTCTCCGGGCCTGCGTAGTAGTCAAAGTAGAGGTCATACATGCGGACGGTATCGCCGTCCTCGATGCCCAGCTTCTCCAGCTCCTTCAGAATTCCGCTGTCCTTGAGGAAGTTCTGGAAGAAGCGGAAGCCCTTCTCGGATTCCAGGTTGGTGTAGCCCAGCATCTTCTCAACCTTGGGCCCTTCCACCAGGAAGGTGTGCGGGTCCTTCTCGTCCTTCCTGCAGCTGAAGGGCAGCGTATTGGCCTGCATATGCTCCTCCGGGAAGTACTCCTGCTGGTAGACCTCCACTTCCCTGGGCAACTGATCCAGCAGAGATTTCACATAGTAAAGAAGCTCCCGAATTCCATCCCCTGTGGCTGCCGAGATGGGAAAGACCCGGATGCCTTCCTTCTCAAAGGCCTCCTGAAGGCGCCTGACCGGATCCTCCTGTCCTTCCTCCATCTCCATGCCCGAGAGAAGGTCGATCTTGTTGGCGGCAATGACCTGCTTTTTCCGGGCGAGGGACTCAGCGTAGAGGGACATCTCCAGATTGATCTGCCGGACGGCCTCGACAGGGTCCCGCCCCTCCGTGCCGGCAGCGTCCACCAGGTGCACCAGGACCTTGCAGCGCTCGATGTGGCGCAGGAACTCATGCCCAAGTCCTGCCCCCTTCGAAGCTCCCTCGATCAGGCCCGGGATATCCGCGGCGACAAAGCCTTCCCCGTCCCCCAGGTCCACCACCCCCAGGTTGGGGGTCAGGGTTGTGAACTGGTAGCTGGCCACCTTGGGCTCCGCATGGGAGATGCTCCGGAGCAGGGTCGATTTCCCCGCGTTGGGGTAGCCCACCAGGCCCACATCCGCGATCAGTTTCAGTTCCAGGACCACCGTCAGCTCCCGGGCATCCTGTCCAGGCTGGGCATAGGTCGGTGCCTGCATGGTGGAAGTCGCGTAGTGCATGTTTCCATTGCCGCCCCGGCCTCCCCGAAGGACAACCTGCCGCCTGTTCTCCCCCGAGAGGTCCGCGATGACCTCCCCGGTCTCCGCCAGGGAGACGACAGTCCCCTCCGGGACCTTGAGGATGACATCCTCCCCGTTCTTTCCGTGGCAGCGCTTCTTTCCGCCTGCTTCCCCATTTCCGGCCGCAAACTTGTTTCTGCGGCGGTAGAAGGACAGGGTATCCATGGAATTGTCCACCTGAAAGATTACGTCGCCGCCCTTCCCGCCATCGCCGCCGTCCGGCCCCCCGTCCGGGACAAACTTCTCTCGCCGGAAACTGACATGTCCGTCGCCGCCCCGGCCGGAGCGGATGATAAATTTTGCCCGATCCGCAAACATCTCTTTTCCCTCCTAGGTCAAAAGAAAGGGGACCGCCGGAACGGCAATCCCCTTTTAGCACTCAAAGCCAAAAACTTATGCTTCGACACTCTCTTCCTGCGTCTCCGGCGCGATGACGGAAACCTGCTTCCTGAACTTGCCAAGTCTCGAGAACCTGACAATCCCGTCCGCCTTCGCGTACAGTGTGTCGTCCTTGCCGAGACCTACATTCTCACCCGGATGGATGTGAGTGCCGCGCTGTCTGTAAAGGATGTTGCCGGCCTTGACGAACTGGCCGTCGCCTCTCTTCGCGCCAAGGCGCTTGGACTCGGAGTCACGGCCATTCTTGGTGGAGCCGACTCCCTTCTTATGAGCAAATAACTGAAGATTCATGTTCAGCATTGTCGATACCTCCTGAAGATACAAAAACATAAATGTTTTTAAGCCAATTTTTTGAATACCGGGAATCCATCGGATCTGCCAAACGCTTCCCCGGTATCTGCCCGCCCGCATTCTTTCCAGAATTCTTACGCGCGGGGGTAAACCTTCTGATATGTCTAAACCGATGGGGCTTTGCGCCTTCAGGCCATCTGTCGTTCAGTCCCCGTCTTCCAAAATCATGAGGTTCTCCGGGTAGGACTCCGAGATCTGTCTAAGACCCAGCTCCAGTGCTTTCAGCAGGAGCTGTGCGTCATGATTATCCAGGTCCATCAGATGGAACTCCAGGAATCCACCCTCCTCATCCAGCTGTTCCGAGAACTTCGCCCCGGTCAGCGCTTCCACCGCGTTGGCGGTGTTCACGGTCAGGGCGGATACGGCGCTGCAGACAATATCGTACCCGTACTCTCCCGCTCCGGCATGGCCGGAGGAGGAAAAACCCGAGCTCTGCCCGTTTTTCCGGTAAAGGACTGTCCTGATCATCGATCAGGCGTTGATCTTCTCGATCTTGACCTGGGTGAACTGCTGTCTGTGGCCGTTCTTCTTGTGATAGCCGGTCTTCCTCTTATACTTATAGACGATGACCTTTCTGGCCTTGCCGTTCTTCACGACCGAAGCGGTGACGCTTGCGTTCTGAGTGTCCGCGCCAGCCTTGATGCCGTCGTCCGTGCTCACCAGAAGAACCTGGTCAAATACGACCTCAGCGCCTTCCTCAGCGCCGAGCTTCTCGACCCGGATCTCATCTCCTTCGGATACTTTGTACTGTTTTCCACCGGTTGCGATAATTGCGTACATAGGGCTCCTCCCATAAAATCTAAAACTCGCCGGATGCGGCGGCCATTCCGAAAAAGGTATCATTCGGCAAATCGGCACTTCTGCCTCTCCGTGCGGCATACCATGGCATACTAGCACATAGGAAGCAGCTAAGTCAACCCATTTTCAAAGCTTTTCTTAAGCTTTTCGAGATTCCGTCCTGCCTGAGCCCGCCGCTCCGAAATGATTCCCGATCAGCCGGGTCTGGATTCCCCTTTCATCTGAGCGTTTCCCTCTGAGCGTGTCCGCTTCAGGGTTCTGGGAGCTCTGCAGCGGACATGCTCAGAATCAGAACTGCAGATCCTTCTTTCACGGCATTTAAGCATATTATTTCTTCGATCAAACTTATTATTGAAATAATTGGATGTAAATGCTATAATAAATGAAATCCCGGACCTATGCCAAGAAAGTCTGCGGGCTTACCGCAGACGCTCGGATTTCACATTGACATCTGGTTCTGCTTGCTTTGGGCGAAATCCTGCTGCGGCATCCGGGATGGCAGAAGAACCCTGAGCTCCTTGACAGAGCCTCGGGGTTCTTCCTTTTTCATATCCTGTTAGCGTTTTCGTACCTGTCCAGTCGCAGGCGCCTTAAGGCATTCGGCCGGGCTGAGGCTCCTGTCGCCGCATTCAATCTGAGACCGGCCTTTTCTTTTCGATCTCCCACACAGTCACAGAGCTTCCGCCCGGATGATCCGGAAGCTGCCGGCAGATTCCATCTCAAAAGAGAAAGCGCCCCATTCAGAAGAGCTTTCACCTTCCTTTGATTCTTCCTTCGACAATTCCCCGAGGAGACTGACTGCCTCCTCAAGCTTTTTGATTTCCCCATTCATCGCGTAGAGGAAAGCAGCGCATTTATAGAAGTTATAGTTGTAGGAGTCAGGCAGACTCATCGTCCTCAGGGACGCCTGGACGATTCTGTCCTCCCGGATGTCCAGCCAAAGCTCAGCTTCATCTCCCAGGTTCAGGCTGCGCTTCGAAAGATCTTTTGCCTCAATCTCCCGATACTGCGACAAGTCCCCTTCCCCTGAGGAGGAAAGGAGCACACAGTAGGCCCCATAGGCGCTGTTATAGCGCTTCAGAAAAGTGGACAGTTCTACTCCGCTGCCCGGTGCGTAGTCCTTTTCCGTGGATCTTTCGAATGCCGAAATTTCCCCGATCTCCAGATAGTCTCCCTTAATCCAGCCCTCCAGATCTTTTCCCGAAGAATCCCTTACATAAGCCCTGTACCAGCCGTCTTTCTCCGGCCCGGCAAGGAGAACGGAAGTCCCGCCTCCCACCGTCATCAGGCGCTCCGACGCGGTATCCGGCAGGGCGCGCAGATTGACATTGGTGCTGGCAATGGCAAAGCGCTCCGCTTCTGTCTCGATCTCAGGCACTTCCCAGAGGATTTCGCTTTCCGGCTCGGTCTCGCTTTTCTGATCTGCCTCTGTCTGCGTTTCCGGGACTTCCCAGTATCCCTCGAGTTCAGCGATGCTCATTCCCGGCTGCAGGGTGTAAATCACGATGTAGGAGGAAGATCCCACCTTCTGAAGCGTGATGCAGAGGATGGCTTCCCTGAAAGGCTCCCCCCACGCGCAGGCGCCGTAGTAGACGCCGCCGGCAGGCTCCTTTCTGAGAGGAATCTCCAGGTCAGAAGGGCCATAGACCCTGATCATCTCTGAAAGGATCTCCTGGTACTTCTCCCGGGAATCCCCCGCCTCCTTCACCACATCCGCCCCATAGACCAGCCCGTAGACACCACTCACGAAATGAAACTGCCGCTGGACCGGATGGGACAGGAAGGTCCCCCGATAGAGGGTCAGAACCCCGTTCTTTTTCGCGTTCTCCGAGATCTCATAGTCCTTCCCCTCGGTCAGCTGGTTCGTGTATTTCCCGGCCAGGTAGTCGAAGGGTGCGCCAAAGGCCTCCCCACTGTAGAGAAACCCGTGCCCCTCCCCGGGGGGCTCTGTCCTGAGTGCATTGCTGTCCAGAAGGAAGGAACCCTCCTGGTCATAGAGAAGCCAGCGGTAGACCACCTTCCCCCGCTTCCTGTCCACATAAACCCGAAGGATGACAGAGATGCCGTTCTTCTCCGCAGCCTCATAGGAGGGATGAGCCGAGAGAAGGCAGAGATCTCCATCCTCCCTCCCATGGAGATCCCCCAGATCCAGAAAAGACCCGAGCATTCCGGAGACGCGGGAGAAGCGCAGAAAAAGCTCCTCCTCCCCCTCTTCTGCCTCTTTCCGGGAGGAAAGTTTCTTTAACTCTCGGCTGATCTGACGTGAAAAGGAAGCGAGCGCCCCAGTGCCCATCTCCTTCCTCATCGCTCTTCTGGCAGAAGAAAAGTCCTCCGAGCGGGAAATCCCCTGCCGAAAGACCCCCGTCGAAAGATCCTCCATCGGCTCTGCCAGACTGTATGACGCATCTTGCAGGCCTGGAGCGAACGCTTGTGACCTGCCTGCCGCCATCACCGCCTTCGGAAAAAGAAAGAGAGCTGCAAGATAGAGACAGCCTGATGCCAGGATTATCGCTCTGTTCTTTTTCACTTGGGCAAACCTCTCTCCCTTTCCTGACGGGAGCTTTTTCCTCCCGGATCTTCCTGAAAGCCGCCCGGCATTCACCTCGTGAGGCCGGTCTCATCCAGCACCTGATTCAGCGCCTGACTGATTTCGCTGATGGTCTCATCGATATCCCCAACAACCCATGGATCCTCGATATTGAGATTCCGAATCTTCTGTCCGCTGTCCTGCCCTCCCAGGATCTCCCGGATCCCATCCACCACAGCCTCGTCCATCCCGTAGATATAGTCATAGGCATCATAGTCCTTGCGGGTAAACCTGTGAGAGCTTCCAAAAGGAAGATTCATGGCCTTCAGCCGAATCCGATAGTCATAATAGATATCCCCTGTATCCCTGCAGGAGGCAGCATCGATCTCCGCCTGACCGCTTTTCCCGCTTTTGACCAGCTTCTCTCTCATCATAGCCGCAGCTGCCAGCCCTCTTCCAGTCCCGCTGTTGGATACAAACAGAATCTTCATGTTCTCTTCCTCCCAAAATAAAATGGTACCTGTCCAGTCGCAGGCTCCTTTCCAGGGACGAGGCCGGGCGCAGGCTCCTACGCCCGCATGGAAAGTACGCCCGGCTTTTGCTTTTGGACTGCATACCACGCTTTGCGACAAGCGGCCAAAGCGGACTGGGCAGGTACAAAAAATGTTACAGAAGATCATCCGGACCGGTTCAAACTGGCCTGTCCGCCTCCGTTATCCGGATCATTCTACCATGGAACGGGCCGGGGTAAAAGCACAGGTCTCTACAAGCGCTTTTACCCCGGCTGGGTCAGAGATCAGATATTCGGGACTTTTTCCAGGGCTTCCTCCATCTCCGGAGAAATCGGGATCTGATTTTCCATGCAGAGATCGCGCAGGGTCATTCTCTTCAGCGAGTCAAGCATTTCCTCCAGAGTCATATCCGGGCGATCAGGCCTGATCTCTCTCCGCATCCGATCGATCAGGGGCTGAATGGCCTCCTTCGCGGCAGGGCGGCTGAAGATCCGGCCGATGGTGCAGTCAAAGGAGAGAAAGGCATCCTGATCCCCGTCCACACGGGCCTTATAGCGGGGCTTCGTCATGCCCTCCGTGGTCAGCTCGCCGAAGACATCCTTGAGGAAGCCGATGCTGTCCCCGACCCAGTCCGGAATTCTTGGGCAGAAGCTGGAAGTTCTCCCCTGAATCGCCATCTCTCCTGTGGAGAAGCCATGCGGGCCGCCGGCATAGATGTGGGTCTCGAAAGAAATCCCAAATTTCTCGAGAGCGGAGAGCATGTCAATGGTATTCCGGATCGGAACCACGTTGTCGCTGCGGGAGGCAAAGAGAAAACAGGGGCAGGTGTCCTTTGTGACGCACTCATAAATGCGGGGCGCGTCCTGGTTGATCTCATCCACGGTCTCGTTCAGGACCGCGTAGCCGAGAATTGCGGCAGCCGGACGGTATTTCGAAACAGTAGCGGCAGCCCCTGCCAGATGTCCACCGGCCGAGAAGCCCGCCACCGCGATTCTCTCCCTGTCTAGATGCCACGAGTCCGCGAGCGCCAGGATGGCGGCGAAAGCCATCTCATAGTCCTGAAGGGGCCTGGGCCAGGCGGACTTCTCCCCCACCGTGTAGCGGAGGACAAAGACATCGTATCCCGCGTTCAGGTAGGGCCAGACAACCGGCTCCGCTTCCCGGTCAGAGACAAACAGATATCCGCCACCCGGAATCACAATCAGCCCGGGCCGTTTTGACACACCGCGGTACTCCCCTCCCACATCCTGCAGGAAGGCGGTGAGTGTCACATGGTTCTCAGCATCCAGCACGATTGTGTCAATCTGCATGCGATCCTCTCTTTCTTCAGGCCCGGGTCCATACTGGATCCGGGCATCTCTGTTCTTTTTTGCCGGGAAGCATTCGAATCTGCCAGCTGCTTCACCGGTATATGCCCGCTCGACCCGATTTTGCCGCGGATTCTCGCGCTCGCGGGTATCTCCAGATTTCGTTTTGCTTTTCAGCTGATCTCCCTCACATCGCCCTCAGCCAGGCACAAAGGCTATGCTCCTCCCGCAGATTGGCCATGTTCCATCCGTCCGGAAAAAGCTTTTGCTTTTGAGCTTTATGACCTCGCTCAGCGGCAAGCGGCCAAAGCGGACTGGACTGCTTACTGCTTTTCTCAGAAGGCAACAGAGATCTCCTGCATCAGGCAGTCTCTGCTGTCGCGTCCGGCAAAGATCTGGAAAAGGCCGTCCTCCAGGCGGTAGTGTCCCTCGTTGTCATAAAAACCCATCTGCTTCTTCGGAAGAGAGACCTGGACTTCCCGTTCCTCTCCCGGCTCCAGTTCAACCTTCGAGAAGGCCTTCAGCTCTTTCACCGGCCGGACCAGAGATCCGGTCACATCCCGGAGGAAGAAAAGAACAGTCTCCCTTCCAGGAAATACCCCGCTGTTTTTCACAAAGACCGAGAGGGAAAGCGCGCTGCCCTCATCGCTGACCCTGAGGTCCCGGTATTCATACTCCGTGTAGGAGAGGCCGTATCCGAAGGGATACAGGGGTTCAACGGGGATGTCCAGGTAGCGGGAGCTAAACTTGCTCTTACTGGCGGGTCTTCCGGTATTGGGATGGTTGTAGTAAATCGGGCACTGTCCGACCGCTGCCGGGAAGCTGGAGGTCAGTTTCCCCTCCGGGTTCTTTTTGCCGGTAAGCACATTTGCGATGGCATTCCCCATCTCCACGCCGAGATGCCAGCCCTCTACAATGGCAGGCACATGCTGAGCTTCCCAGTCAAGAAGCAGCGGGCGCCCGTTCATCAGGACCAGAACCAACGGTTTTCCAGCCATGAGGAGCTTCTCCAAAAAGGCCCTCTGCTGCCCCGGCAGGCTGATGTCTCCCCGGGAGGAGGCCTCCCCGGACATCGCCACGGTCTCACCGAGGACGGCGATGCAGACATCCCCGTATTCTACCGCCTCCCGGATCGCCGCGTCCGGATCTCTGAAATCTTCCGGGCCGCCAAAGGGGAAGTATCTGAGATTCGGGAAAGCGTTGG